>CAXMNO010000171.1:0-2027 GCA_964194655.1 uncultured Acidimicrobiia bacterium | reverse complement strand
TGGGCGATTTCCAGAATTGCCTCGCGCGTAAGCTCACCTTCCAAAATTCTCATCTCAGGCGGATTTTGATCTGTTGCGTCTGTCGTCTCCGCCGGCACCTCATGGGTCAAGGTGATTTCGTCCTCGTCCCCAATTTTCGCGTCCATCGCCGCAGCTGCACGAGCCAGGGTTTCGGGCGAGAGCGGATGCCCCGATGGCAGTTGGCGATCCGCCGGGCGGGCCATTAGTGCAGCTTTTGGACGCTTGGGACCGCCTTTAAAGAAAGAAGGTTCGCTTCCGCGGCCTTCAGGGTTCTTGGCCTCCGAGAGCTGTTCGATCAAGGACTGGAGGACTTTGACTTCAGCGATGACGGCATCGACCCGTTTATCAGCGCGGCCAGGTTTTCCATCTGAAGAGGGATCCAGCAAGGGCTCGACCAAACGGCCAAGTGTTTCAAGCTCTTCCGCCTGTTTGCTATGGGCACGGCGCAGCGATAGCAAAAGCTTTCCGTTCGCCCGCTCGTTCGTTAGCCGGGCGAAGCATTCATGCAACAAGATCCCAGCCATCAGACAAAAACCGCCGAGGAAGACAGCTTGAACTTCGGTCAAATCCGGCAGCAAATTCGGGGCAAAATAGATGATGCCTGCTGCAAGGGCGCTGTAGAGTACAAAGAACAATACGTGCCGCAATAGGAACATGTAACCGCCATCTCACTGCTTTGCGCGAACAAAGGATTCAAAAAACTTGCTCATAAAAGCCTTTAATCATAACAGTTTGGCTGAAGAGGTCTTGAAAGATGGTTAACGAAAACCGAATCTTCCTGGAGGGATTTTCGCCAACCGGCTAAAGATCTCAAGAAAGTCGCACGTTCGAAGGAATCTATATGCCTGTCGTCATCTACCACAATCCACGCTGCAGCAAATCGCGCCAAACGCTTGAACTGCTGACTGATAAAGGTCTTGAGCCTGAAATTGTGGAATACCTTGTAAGCCCGCCTAGTGCGGCGGCTTTGAAAGACATTCTCTCGAAATTGGGCCTGGAAGCACGCCAACTCATGAGGCGGGGCGAAGAACGCTACAAGGAATTGAACCTCGATGCTCCGGAGCTGAGTGACGAGGCCCTCATCCAGGCGATGGTCGAAAACCCGATCCTGATCGAGCGTCCAATCGTCCTCGCCTCAGGTAAGGCAGCGCTTGGACGCCCGCCTGAAAACGTTCTGAATATTCTCTAATCCTGCTCTCTATAGCGAATGATCAGCACCAATGGCCGCCTCGAGCGTGGCAAAGCCATCACGTTCGAGGCACCTGGCCAGGTCATGCTTGATGCGCTGAACCAGTCCAGGGCCTTCATATACCAGCGCACTGTAGAGCTGCACGAGCGAGGCCCCCGCCCGGATCTTGCGATAGGCCGTTTCACCGGATTCGACACCGCCCATGCCAATTAAGGCGATGCGTCCTTCCGTCAAACGATAGAGCTGGCCTAGAATTGCGGTCGAAGGTTCAAAAAGCGGACGCCCCGACAAACCTCCCGCCTCGTCACGTGTAGAGACGATCAGAGCCTCGGGCCTCGCAAGTGTCGTGTTGGAAACGGCAACGCCTGAGAGGTCGGCGGCCAAACTTACGGCTGCGACATCCTCCAAATCTTCAGCGGTTAAGTCCGGAGAAATCTTTAAGACCAAAGGCGGTCGGTTTTCCTTTGGCAATCGCCCGAGCGCCTCTTTGACCCGGCCCAAGAGATCTTCCAAGGGTGCGCGTCCTTGTAAGTCCCTTAGCCCCGGTGTGTTGGGTGAAGATACATTGACAACAAGGTAATCGGCGAAAGGTCCCAGCACCTCCACACCGCGCACATAATCAGCCGCGGCGTCCGCGCTCTCGACGTCTTCCCGGAAGACCTCACCGCCCCACTCGTCAACCACTACCTCGACATCAAAGCGCGGCATCTGCTGTGAAGTTCCTACTGCGCATCGGGAAGCACCGCGTTACAGTGTTGTCGGCAACGGCGGTACCCCGATCGGAATACGGTTACCGACAAACGATTGAGTAATGCAT
>CAXMNO010000170.1:0-6858 GCA_964194655.1 uncultured Acidimicrobiia bacterium | reverse complement strand
GGGTGCCGTGGCCGTCTTGTTCCTTTTCGTGGTGATGATGCTCGATATCAATTTAGTCGAGATGCGCCAGGGCTTTTTGCAGTACCTGCCGATCGGTGCACTGATTGGCTTCATCCTATTGATCGAATTGGTGTTTATCTTGGGAACTTGGGTGGGAGCGCCGGAGGCGGGACAGCTCGCATCGGTTCCTATGGCGCCTATTGATGAGAAGGAAAATACTCAAGCTCTCGGTGAGGTACTCTATACGAAATATGTATATCTGTTCCAAGCAGCGGGTCTTATCCTCCTCGTTGCGATGATTGGTGCTATCTGCCTCACGCTGAGAAAGAGGTCGGGCGTCCGCCGTCAAAAGATCTCCGATCAGATCTCACGCAGCCGTGAAGATTCGGTCGAAATCAAACACGTCACGCCTGGAAGCGGAGTTTAGCTCATGTGGGAAATCGGCCTAACCCACTATCTCAGCGTGGCAGCGATCCTCTTTACGCTTGGGATTTTCGGAATTTTCCTCAACCGCAAGAACGTCATCGTCATCATGATGTCGATCGAGCTTATGTTGCTCGCGGTAAACATAAATATGGTGGCATTCTCGGTCGAGCTGCAGGACCTTGTTGGACAGGTATTCGCAATGTTTATCCTGACAGTTGCTGCGGCTGAAGCTGCGATTGGCTTGGCTATTTTGGTCGTCTACTTCCGTAATCGAGGTTCGATTGCGGTTGAAGACATCAACATGATGAAAGGGTAAGGCGCCGATGGATGTCGCTATCGTCTTTTTGCCGCTGATCGGCGCCACGATCGCAGGTTTGTTTGGCCGCTGGATTGGGGCGAAGGCGTCCATGTGGACGACCTGTAGTCTTTTGGTGATCTCAGGCATCCTTGCTTGGCTGGTATTCTTCGATGTCGCGATAGGTGGCAACGTTCGCACGACGGAGCTATTCACCTGGATTAATTCCGGTGATTTCCAGGCTTCCTGGGCTCTGCGCGTCGATCAGTTGACGGCGGTCATGTTCATCGTCGTCACGACGGTTTCCGCCGTGGTGCACATCTATTCCATTGGCTATATGGAACATGATCCACATCAGCCGCGATTTTTTGCTTATCTCAGCCTCTTCACCTTCTTTATGTTGTCGCTGGTCTCAGCCGATAACTTTTTGCAGATGTTTTTTGGCTGGGAAGGGGTTGGGCTTGCCTCATATCTTCTGATTGGCTTTTGGTATCAAAAGCCAAGCGCCTGGGCGGCGGCTATCAAAGCATTCTTGGTGAACAGGGTCGGTGACGTCGGCTTTGCACTTGGCATTGCTTGCACCTTTGTTCTTTATGGGTCTGCGAACTTCGATAAGGTTTTTGCGGACACACCGGCCTTGGCAGATGCGCAGTTCGTTTTCCTCGGAATTGAGGGCCATGCGATCACGATTGCTTGCATCCTGCTCTTCATCGGTGCATGCGGCAAATCGGCCCAGTTGGGATTGCATACATGGCTTCCCGATGCCATGGAAGGCCCCACACCGGTTTCTGCCTTGATCCATGCGGCTACCATGGTGACAGCCGGCGTCTTCATGGTTTGCCGCCTTGCGCCGATGTTCGAATACGCGCCGGTGGCCCTTGATATCGTGACATATGTCGGTGCCTTCACGGCATTTTTTGCCGCGACTATCGGCCTTACACAGAACGATATTAAGCGGGTCATCGCCTATTCGACCTGTTCGCAGTTGGGCTACATGTTTTTTGCAGCCGGTGTCTCTGCCTATTCGGCTGCAATGTTCCATTTGACGACGCATGCCTTCTTTAAAGCCCTGCTGTTTTTGGGCGCGGGCGCGGTTATCCATGCCGTTCGTAACGAGCAGGATATGCGCAAGATGGGCGGGCTTTGGAACCGTATTCCCATTACCTATGCTTTGATGTGGATCGGGTCGCTTTCCTTGGCGGGTGTTGGAATTCCAGGCTTATTCGGATTTGCAGGTTACTACTCCAAGGATCTGATCGTGGAGGCAGCCTACGGCTCGGCTCACTTGGTAGATGGTGGCATGGAAAGCTATGTCGCCTTCTGGGCGGGGGTTCTGGCCGCCTTCTTTACCGCGCTTTATTCCGGCCGTTTGATCTTCATGACCTTCCACGGCAAGCCGCGCATGGACCAACACACATGGGATCATGTGCATGAAGCGCCGAAGATGATGTGGGTCCCGCTTTTAGTCTTGGCCATCGGTGCGGTCGTTGCAGGCTTTGTCTTCAAAGACGCCTTCGTGGGCGAGGGGATGGCCGCCTTCTGGGGTGATTCCATCAAGGTGCTGGAAGGCCATAATTCCATTGAGGCAGCTCATCACGTTCCCACATGGGTTATCGCAGCGCCTTTGATTGCAGCGGGCGGCGGTCTCTTGCTTTCATATGTGGCCTATATGATGGCACCTGGAATGCCAGCGGCAGCGGCGCGCGCACTTCGGCCTCTCTACCTTTTCTCCTACAACAAGTGGTATTTCGATGAGCTTTACGACCGCGTCTTCGTCGATCCCGCGCGCGTGTTTGGCCGGATGCTCTGGCGAGGTGGCGATATGGGAACCATCGACCGCTTCGGCCCGGAGGGTATTTCGATTGTGACGCGCTTTGTTGCGCGAGGGGCCAGCCGCCTGCAAAGCGGCTATGTCTACCACTACGCCTTTGCGATGTTGATAGGCGTGGTGGCTTTTGTCTCTTGGTATTTGATCTAGGAATGGGAAACGGACGAGAGTGACACCGTGACGGACAGCAACTTTATCCTCTCTCTGGTGACCTTCCTGCCGCTTTTGGGCGCAGTGGGCATCTTCTTGATTCGCGGTGATGAAGCGGTGGTGGCACGCAATTCCCGCTATATGGCGCTTTGGGCATCTTTGGTGACCTTCGCCATATCGCTGTGGATTTGGTTCGATTTTAAGCGTGGAACAGCGGAATTCCAGTTCGTTGAAAAGCACGAATGGCTGCCGGAGCTGGGCATCGGTTACCACATGGGCGTAGATGGAATTTCCATGCTCTTCGTGCTTCTTTCCACCTTCCTCACGCCGCTTTGCATTTTGGCAAGCTGGGATTCCATAAAGACCCGTGTGCGCGAATTCATGATCGCCTTTCTGGTGTTAGAGACGCTGATGGTCGGCATGTTCTGCGCGCTTGATCTTATGGTCTTCTACATTTTCTTTGAAGGTGTCTTGATCCCGATGTTCTTGATCATCGGTGTTTGGGGTGGTCCGCGCCGGGTTTATGCGGCCTTTAAGTTCTTTCTCTATACGCTGCTGGGTTCGGTCTTGATGCTGCTCGCGATCATTTTGATCTACCTGGAAGCAGGCACAACGGACATCCCGACCCTCTTCGCTGAGCTTCGCCTTGATCCTGCGGTTCAGTTCTGGCTCTGGTTGGCTTTCTTCGCCTCATTCGCGGTGAAGGTTCCGATGTGGCCGGTCCACACTTGGCTACCCGATGCGCATGTTGAGGCACCAACAGCCGGCTCAGTTATTTTGGCGGGTGTGCTCTTGAAAATGGGCGCCTATGGTTTCTTGCGCTTTTCTCTGCCGTTGTTACCCGATGCCACGGCCTTCTTCACGCCGTTGATTTTCGGCCTATCGATTGTGGCAGTCATTTATACCTCGCTAGTCGCGCTCGCACAGGAGGATATGAAGAAGCTCATTGCCTATTCCTCGGTTGCGCATATGGGCTTTGTGACAGTCGGTATATTCACACTGAACCAGCAAGGTGTTGAAGGTGCTATCTACCAAATGCTTTCGCACGGTGTGGTTTCTGCCGCGCTCTTCCTCATTGTCGGTGTGATTTATGATCGGATCCATTCGCGCGAGATTGCACGCTATGACGGCTTAGTGGAGCGGATGCCGGCTTATGCCTTCACCTTTATGATCTTTATGCTGGCGTCCGCCGGATTGCCTGGCACAGGCGGATTTGTTGGGGAATTTCTGGTTATCCTTGGTGTCTTCCAGGTTTCAACCTGGGTCGGCCTTTTGATGGCCAGCGGCATGGTCTTAGGTGCTGCTTACATGCTCTATCTCTATAGGCGCGTCATTTTTGGCCAGATTACGAAAAAGGGCTTGGCCGCGATCCAAGACATGAATATGCGGGAAAAGGCGGTTTTCGCGCCCTTGTTGGTCATGACCATTTGGATGGGGATCTATCCAATGCCCTTCATCGATATCATGTCGGCTTCAGCCACGAACTTAATTGAAAACTATGAGGCGGCGCTCGCAGCTTCCAAAGGGCAGGGTATCGACCTTGCCTCGCTTTTACCCGGTTTGAAATAGAAGGGGCGAGGAAATGGAATCACTCGATCTTATGACCGCGCTACCTGAACTGTTCCTTGCCGTGGCAGCGACCCTTCTTTTGATGATCGGCGTTTATCGGGGCGAGAAAGCCTTGCAGTTGGTCTTAAGCCTCTCGGTCTTTGCGTTATTGGGAACTCTTGGCCTACTTCTCTTGGGACCTGCAGGCGGGCAGAGTGCCTTTGAGGGCCTTTTTCTGCGCGATGACTACGGCGATTTTATGAAGACCTTGGTGGTCATTGGCGCGATCTTGACCATGATCTTGAGCCTTAATTATGCCGAGCGCGAGGGAATGGATCGCTTCGAGCTTCCTGTCCTCATGCTCTTTGCGACGCTTGGCATGATGCTTATGGTATCTGCTGGCAATCTCATGTCGCTATATTTGGGCTTGGAATTGCAGAGCCTCTCGCTCTACGTCATAGCCGCATTTCGGCGTGATGATATGCGCTCGAGTGAAGCGGGGTTGAAGTACTTCGTCCTGGGCGCTCTTTCATCAGGCATGCTTCTCTACGGCTGCTCACTGATTTATGGCTTTACCGGCACGACTTCTTTTGAGGCCTTGGGTAGCACCCTCACATCAGGTGACACATCGATTGGCTTGATCGTTGGCATGGTGTTCCTTTTAGCCGGATTGGCTTTCAAAATTTCGGCCGTGCCGTTTCATATGTGGACACCGGACGTTTACGAAGGTGCACCTACGCCTATCACGGCGTTCTTTGCAACGGCGCCCAAAGTTGCGGCACTGGCCTTGATCATCCGCGTATTAATAGGGCCGTTTGGCGAACTTGTCGGCCAGTGGCAGCAGGTTATCGTTTTTATGTCCATCGCATCGATGGTCCTGGGAGCATTTGCCGCTTTGGTGCAGACCAATATCAAGCGGCTGATGGCCTATAGCTCCATTGGTCACATGGGCTACGCACTCGTTGGGCTTGCGGCAGGAACAGAGGCGGGCATCCGCGGCGTTGCGATCTATATGGCGATTTATGTCTTCATGAACGTCGGTACCTTCGCCTGTATCCTTTCCATGCGCCGCGCCGGTCATATGGTCGAGGGCATTGATGATCTGAAAGGTCTTAGCAGATCCAATCCGCTGATGGCGGCCGCTCTTGCGATTTTCATGTTTTCGATGGCCGGCATCCCGCCCTTGGCTGGTTTCTTCGGGAAGTTCTTCGTCTTCGTGGCAGCGATAGAGCAAGGGCTGATTACGCTTGCCGTCATCGGCGTTGTCTCATCGGTCGTTGGTGCATTTTATTACATGCGGATCGTGAAGTTCATGTACTTCGATGAAAGCGAGGAGAGCTTTGAGCAGCCAATTCCTCGCGAAGTCGGTTTGGTCCTTGCAGGGACAAGCCTCGTTATTTTGGTCTTCTGGGCCGTGCCCGGTACGCTTGTCGCCGGGGCTTCGGCCGCAGCTCTATCGCTGGTCGGATCTTAGGCCCTGCTTTAATGAGCAAGCTGAAACCCAGTCTTCCAGCAGGCTGGCGGCTTTATGAGCACAAATGCCTTGAAAGCACGAATGCGGAGGCATTCCGGCTTCTACGCAATGGTGCGGAAGTACCAGCCATCGTTTGGGCCCAGCGACAAACTGCAGGACGGGGTCGCCATGGCCGCGCGTGGGAAAGTCCGGCAGGAAACCTCTTTGTATCCTACCTGTTAAGGCCGCAGGTACCGATTTCCGATGCAGCGCAACTTGGTTTTGTCGCAGCCATTGCCGTGGCTGACTGTGTGGCTGCTTTTGCGAGGCAAGCAGAGATATCGCTTAAATGGCCTAACGACGTCCTTTGTGGAGGTCGAAAGGTCTGTGGAATTCTTTTGGAATCGGCCTCGCATACTCCAGGGACAACCGACCTCGTTTTGGGAATTGGTATAAATATTCAGCACGCACCTGAAAAAGCGCGCTTTCCTGCAAGCTGCCTCGTATCTGAGGGAGCGCCATCAACTTTAACGCCTGAAGATCTTTTGGGTCCTCTTAGCATGGCGCTGGCCAAGTGGATTGGCCAATGGGAGAAAGAAGGCTTCACCTCGATCCGTTCTGCTTGGCTGGCACGTGCTGCAGGCGTTGGCAGGCAAGTGGAAACATCACTTCCCGGTGGGGTAGTTAGGGGGCTCTTCGAGGATTTAAATAATGACGGGGCCTTGCTTTTACGCTTATCAAGCGGTGAACTACGTCAAATAAATGCAGGCGATGTCTATTTTCCGAATTAGCAATTTATTGAGGTGACCAGATGCTACTCGCCATTGACTGCGGGAATACGAACTTTGTTTTCGCCGTATTCGACGGTGATGAAATCAAGGGCTCTTGGCGTGCGCGCAGTGATCCTCACAAAACAATGGACGAGTATGCTGTCTGGCTAACCCAACTCATGTCGATGAAAGGGATTTCAGCGAGTTCGATAAGTGGAACCATCATTTCTTCTGTTGTCCCTGATGCGCTTTATCCTTTGGCGAGTCTTAGTAGCCATTTTTTTGGTGTCGACCCCATAATCATAGGGCGCGCAGAAGTGAATCCGGGTTTGGATATTCGAATTCCAAGACCTGAGACGGTGGGCGCCGACCGGATTGCGAACGCCGT
>CAXMNO010000169.1:0-8172 GCA_964194655.1 uncultured Acidimicrobiia bacterium | reverse complement strand
AGATGAGGAATAACGCTAAGTCTAGTTTCGGCGTTAAAGCGGTTTTCTCGGCGCATGAAATATTAACCTTGTGTAAGTTCCTTAATTCTATTGAGTTTGAAGCGAAATGAACGTGACCAACAATTTTGGGGTAGTCGTGCCATGAATGTCGTCGTCGTCGAATCACCCGCCAAGGCGAAGACGATCAACAAATATATGGGCCAGGATTATGAGGTTCTGGCCAGCTATGGTCATATCCGCGATCTGCCTGCCAAGGATGGATCGGTCCTGCCCGATGAAGACTTTTCCATGTCCTGGGAGGTCGATGAGAGAGCCGAAAAACGTATCAGAGCAATTGCGCAAGCGCTCAAAAGCAGCGACCGCCTTGTACTCGCAACCGACCCCGACCGCGAGGGAGAAGCCATCTCTTGGCATATCGTTGAGGAATTAAAACGCCGCAAAGCGCTTGGCAGTCATGAAGTACAGCGCGTGGTCTTCAATGAAATCACCAAGAGTGCCGTACAGGACGCATTTCAGCACCCCCGCGAGCTTAATAACGAGCTGGTGGAGGCTTACCTTGCCCGCCGCGCATTAGATTACTTGGTTGGCTTTAGTCTATCGCCGGTTCTTTGGCGCAAGCTCCCTGGCAGTCGCTCCGCCGGACGGGTGCAATCCGTTTCGCTCCGCCTCATTTGCGACCGCGAGGCGGAAATCGAGGTCTTCAAGCCGCGCGAATACTGGACGATCGAGTGTCTCTTAGAGAATAAGACAGGCAATGCCTTCAGCGCTGGCTTGACCCATATCGACGGGCGCAAGCTGGAAAAATTTGACCTGCCGAACGCTGATAGCGCTGAAGCCGCAGCAAGTCGCCTTCGCACCGCCACCTCCTTCGAGATTGCGTCGATTGAGCGCAAAAGAACCAAGCGCAACCCCTACCCGCCCTTCACAACCTCGACCTTGCAGCAAGAGGCATCACGCAAACTTGGGCTCGGCACCTCCCGCACGATGCGTATTGCGCAAAAGCTCTATGAGGGTGTGGATTTGGGCGGGGAGACTGTTGGCCTCATCACCTATATGCGGACGGACAGCGTACAGCTCTCAAACGAAGCAATCGTAGCCGCGCGCCGGACCATTGGCGATAATTATGGTGACGGCTACTTGCCCTCTAGCCCCCGGATATACAAAACCAAGGCGAAGAACGCCCAAGAAGCCCACGAAGCAATTAGACCGACCGATCCAGGCCGTCGCCCGCAAGATGTGGCGCGCGTTCTTAACGCGGATGAGCTGAAGCTTTACGATTTGATTTGGAAGCGCACCATCGCCAGCCAAATGGCAAGCGCCGAACTGGATCAAGTGGCCGCCGAAATCGCCGTTAATGGTAATGCGCTCACATTGCGCGCAACAGGCTCGACACTCGCCTTTGACGGTTTCTTGCGCCTCTACCAGGAAGGCCGGGACGATAACGACGCTCAAAATGGCGATAAAGAGGGCCGTGATCGCCGCCTACCCGCCTTGGCTGAGGGGGAGAGCGCGACGCGCCGCGACGTCCTTCCCGACCAGCACTTCACGCAACCGCCGCCACGCTACAGCGAGGCGAGCTTGGTGAAAAAGATGGAAGAATTAGGCATTGGGCGGCCTTCCACCTATGCCTCTATCTTGCAGGTCTTGCAGGACCGTGACTACGTACGCCTGGAACAGCGCCGCTTTATACCAGAAGATCGCGGCCGCTTGGTGACGGCCTTCCTTGCGAGCTACTTCGAACGTTACATCGAGTTCAACTTCACAGCCGATCTGGAAGAGCAGCTTGATGATATTTCAGGTGGGCGTCTTGACTGGAAAAAAGTCCTCGCCGACTTTTGGTACCCCTTCCACACGGCTATTGAAAACACAAGCAAGCTCTCGATCAGCGATGTCATCGATGCCGTCGATGAGGCGCTTGGTCCACACTTTTTCCCACAAGATGAAGAGAATCCGGAGCGAGACCCCCGTGGTTGTCCGAGCTGCAACAACGGCCGATTAGGCGTCCGTCTCGGGCGAACAGGCGGGTTTATTGGCTGTTCGAACTATCCGGATTGCCGTCACACCCGCCCTCTTACCACACCAGGTAATGGCGAGGGTGAAGATGACTTCAACGGCCCTCAATTGCTGGGCACGGATACCCAAACCGGGCTTGACGTGACCCTTCGAAAGGGTCCTTACGGCATTTATGTGCAGCTGGGCGAGCCTGAGGGTAAATCCAAGCCCAAACGCGCATCGTTGCCCAAGGGTATGGCTGCAACCGAAGTCGATTTGCCGCGTGCGCTGGCTCTCTTGGCTTTACCACGCGAGGTGGGCGCCCATCCAGAAAATGGCGAGGCTATTTCTGCTGGGATTGGGCGTTATGGGCCCTACGTGAAGCATGGTGCCGTCTATCGCTCCCTCGAAGCCGGTGACGATGTCCTGACAATTGGCTTGAACCGGGCGGTCGCTCTTTTGGCTGATGCCCCTGCAAGAAGCGCAACTGCGTCGCGCCAATTGGGGGAACACCCTGGAGACGGAAAAGTCGTTAGCCAGGGTAAGGGCCGCTTCGGGCCTTATGTGAGACACGGCAAACTCTATGCTTCGATCCCAAAAGATATCGAGCCTGAGAATGTAACCTTGGAAGAAGCCGTAAAGTTGCTTCGCGCCCAAGCGGAAAAGAAGCAAACCAAAGGCCCGGGCAAAGCAAAAGGCGCGGCTAAGAAAAAGGCCCCAGCTAAAAAAACGGCATCGAAAAAGGCGGCCAAGAAGTCGACGGCTAAGGCCAAACCGGCAAAGTCTAAGTCTAGTCGCCCCCCTGCGGCCGCAGCTGAAGGGTCGTCGTGACGCAACAAGATCGCCCTTACTTTCCCAGCAAGTCGGAAATTCTGGATTTCATAAAAGACAATCCTACCGCATCTGGAAAGCGGGAAATTGCGCGCGCCTTCAGGCTACAGGGTGATGCAAAGATCGTGCTGCGTAATCTGCTGCGGGAAATGCGCAACGAAGGTCTTTTGGCCAAGGACACGAAGGGCCGGCTTGGGGAAGCTGGCCGCCTGCCCTCGGTGGCGATTATCGAGGTGACAGGGCTCGACGACGACGGGGAACTCTTGGCCCGTCCCGCGAACTGGCAGGAAGAAAGCCCACCACCTCTCATCCGCCTTGTGGCCCAAAGCGCCAAACCCGGACAGAGCCCAGGAGTCGGCGATAGGGTTTTGGTGCGCCTCGAGCGACATTCCCAAAAGGAATACCTCGCTCGCGTAATCAGGCGCCTTGAGGCAAACCGCCAACGCGTGATTGGTCTTTACGTCAAGACCGATAAGGGTGGCAGGCTGCGACCAAGCGAAAAGCGCATTCGAAACGAATTTCACTTGCACGCTGATAATGCAGGCCCCGCCAAGCCAGGCGATTTAGTACTGGCAGAACTCGTACCCGGGCGGAAAAACAATCGCTTGGGCTTAAAAGACGTAAAGGTGGTGGAGCGGCTGGGCTCTTTTGAAGATCCCAATGCGATTAGTTTGATTGCCCTGCACGAACATTCCATTCCCAACCAGTTTCCAAAAGCCGCCATCGAAGAAGCCGAGGCTGCTGGCCCCGCACCCGAATCAGGCCGCGAGGATCTAAGAGACCTCGATCTGGTAACAATCGATGGTGCGGATGCCCGCGACTTTGACGATGCGGTTTATGCCATCGCAGACGAGGACCCCAAAAATCCAGGCGGTTGGAATGTGCTCGTCGCGATTGCCGATGTCGCCCACTACGTGCGCCCCGGGTCCATGCTAGACCGTGAGGCCGCAACGAGGGGAAATTCAGTCTATTTTCCCGACCGCGTTGTCCCAATGCTGCCAGAAGCACTCTCCAACGGCTGGTGCTCCCTAAAGCCGCAAGAGGATCGATCTTGCCTTGCCGCTTGGATGACCTTCGACGCAAAAGGCAAAAAACTTCGCCACCGGTTTTTACGCGGCCTCATGCGCTCTTCTGAGCGCTTGACCTATGAGGCAGCCCAAGAGGCCTACGATGCCGATGGCGGCTTACGCTCCCCCGCGTTAGATGAGCGTGTTACCGCGCTTTATGGCGCCTATCAGAGCCTCCAAATCGCCCGCGAAAGCAGAGGCACGCTCGAGCTCGACTTGCCAGAGCGGCAGATCATAATGAGCGAGAGTGGTGAAGTCCTGGACATCAAATCGCGCGAGCGGCTCGATAGCCACCGTCTGATCGAAGAATTCATGATCGCAGCCAACGTCGCCGCCGCCGAAGAGCTAGAGCGGCTGCGCCAACCCTGTATGTACCGTATTCACGAACCACCCGATCCGCAAAAGATCGAGGCACTTGGCGAGGTTTTGAAATCTTTCGACCTAAAGCTCTCGCGCGGCCAGGTCATGCGGCCCAAGCTCTTGAACAGCATACTGCGGCAAGTCGCGAAGCACCCTGAAGCATCGATCGTCCACCAGATGGTTTTGCGCGCGCAAAGCCAGGCGGTTTATGCCCCGGAGAACCTTGGCCACTTCGGGCTCGCTCTCTCAAAATATGCCCACTTCACCTCGCCGATTCGCCGCTATTCGGATCTTCTCGTCCATCGGGCCTTGATCGCAGGTCTTGGCCTTTCAGGTGGTGCGCTTACCGCCGAAAGTGCAGCCGCCTTTTCTGAGATCGCGACGCATATTTCCTCGACTGAGAGAAGGGCCGCCGCAGCTGAGCGCGACACCATCGACCGCTTGACGGCGGTCTACCTCTCCGGGGCGGTGGGAAGCGTCGTAACAGGCCAGGTCACAAGCGTCACGCGCTTTGGGCTCTTCTTGCGGCTCGAGCCTTCCGGCGGCGACGGCTTGCTACCGATTTCCGACCTGCCTGAGGACTACTACCGCTTGGATTCCGCAGGACGTCATTTGACAGGCGATCGTTGGGGTCAGCGCTTCTCAATGGGCGAAAAACTTCAAGTGCGGATTTTGCATGCCGACCCTATTAGCGGCGCACTTAGGTTGGGACTACTCGATAAGGAAGATCGCCCCCTTTATGGCGACACTGGGAAAGGCAGTGCAGCCCTGGCCAGAGCCTTAAATTCCCCACGCACAGCAGCTGCGCCTAGGAGAAAGACCCGTAAATCGGAACCGGGGCGTTCAAAAAAAGCGAAAATCCGAAGAAAAGGGCGCTAATTTCACCCTTTCGCCAGGGAATCGTTAACCATTCCTTGAGGCATCTCCGCTTCCAATTGAGAAACTGTGGCGAAAGCCTTGAATTAGCCTTATTTTGTCATAGAATTGCCGCCTCGGGAGAATGTCGAGAAGGTTACCGATTAGGCGTTCTTGATATGGGAAGAGTTGCGAGGAGAACGAAGGGATACGATCTTGCCGCGAGTAAGGATTATCTGGTCATTTGGCGAGACCATGAAACGCGCGCACCAGAATGTAATTGATGTTGTGGCAAATCTACCCTTCCCTCGAAAAGCCCGACGGCTTTTCCAGCGCGGTATCCCTTTAGCTCTTGCCTTTTCCATTGTTGCTTGCGCGACCCAGGATAGCTCTCAGTCCAAGGTTTATGATGAGGATCGCACCGAGGCGATTTTCAGCGTCGGCTATGACGACATTGCCAATATCTATATCGACAATGTCAAAATTTCTGAATTGGCAGTAGCCGGTATCGACGGTCTTGGCAGCCTGGATCCTGCTTTCTCCGTCGGACGCGAAGGCAATGAACTCAGCATCTATATCGAGGAAGCACGCACCGAAACCTTGAGGCTCCCAACAAACGAAGACGCCGATGCCTGGGGTGAACTCACCGCGCGCGCCATTAACGCAAGCCGCACTTGGTCGACAGAACTTAATCAGGCAGAACCTGAGTTGATTTATGAGGCCGTCTTCGACGGCATGCTCGCCGAGTTGGATGGCTATTCGCGTTACGCCGGTCGCGAGGAAGCCAGGGAAAATCGGGCCAGTCGTGATGGATTTGGCGGCATCGGCGTACGTATCCGCCTTATTGAAGAAGGCGTACTGGTCCTCTCCGTCATGGAGGGAACGCCTGCTGAGGCGGCCGGACTGCTTGCCAATGATGTCATTGTCGCCATCAATGGCGAGGAAGTCGCGGGCCTCTCCCAGCGCGAGGCGGTCAAACGTCTGCGCGGACCATTGCGCAGCAAGGTTGTCCTAACCCTGGATCGCCCTGAAGTCCTCGATCCTGTGAGCGCGGAGGTCACCCGTTCACATATCGTCCCCCAAACCGTCGCCTATAAAAGGATGGGTCGAATCGCCTATCTACAGATGACGGGCTTCAATCAGAATACGACGAGAAGCCTGGAGGAGAAGCTGCGTTTCGCGAAAAGAGACATCGGCGCAACGCTGGCCGGCTTTATCCTCGATCTGCGTGATAATCCAGGCGGACTCCTCGACCAATCCGTTTCCGTCTCAGACGCGTTTGTGAGTGAGGGCCGGATCGTTACCACACGCGGACGCCACCCCGATAGTCACCAATACTTCGAAGCTGATAGAGATGACTTAATTGCCGATTTACCCATGGTCGTGATCGTTAATGGCGGATCTGCTTCCGCCTCTGAAATCGTTGCGAGCGCCTTGCAGGATTCGGGGCGTGCCGTTGTCGTTGGAAGTGTCTCATTTGGAAAAGGGACCGTGCAAACCCTTCTGCGGCTGCCAAACCAGGGTGAGCTCACCTTGACCTGGGCCAGGTTTCATGCGCCCTCAGGCTATACACTCCATCGTCGAGGCGTCTTACCGGACGTTTGCACCAGTGGAGAAAATTTAGACCTCGAAGGCCTGCTGGCAGAAGTGCGTGACGGATCTGCCCTCGTCGACCGGCATATTCGCAACCTGAACATCGCAAACGATGATGATATCGCGATAGAAAATCTTCGTGCCCTTTGTCCGAGCCGCGAAGACCGACAAGACCTCGATATCGATATCGAGGTCGCCAAGCGCATAATTATCGAGCCTGAACTCTACGCCCGTGCGCTCGAAGGCGCGCCACACACAGCACAGCTAAATGTCTCTCAAGCAGGCGAGTGAAAACGGTCGATAGCCCAGTTCGGCCCCGGGATGCTGCGAGTATTATCCTCATAAGGCCAGGCAGGGCGGGTTTCCACAAAGATTATCCGGAGGTTTTAATCGGCAGGCGGCGGGCCGATCTTCGCTTTATGCCCGGTGTCTATGCGTTTCCGGGCGGTGCGATCGATCGCTGCGATTCGCAGCCAAGCGGATTCCCTGAGACTTTGCCGGAACTCCCGCCAGGTTTAGATTGGCGCACCAGAACGCAGCAAGGCGTGTTTTCCAGAGGGGTTCTTCGCGAACTTTACGAGGAAACAACTCTTCTGCTTGGGACACCCTTGGCGAGACAAGGGCCCTCTTCTAGCAAGAACCTCCCTTGGAAGGCTTATCAGCAAGCCTCCTTGGAACCGGCCTTTCAGTCGGTCTTCGTTGTGGCGCGTGCAATCACACCAACAAGCTCGCCAAGGCGTTTCCACAACCGTTTTCTTCTTGCAGACGGTTCCTTGGTTCATGGCACGCCTAAGGTTACCGGAGAGCTTGAGGATTTGGATTGGGTCGATCTTCCAGGCGCCGTTCAGCTACCCATGGCAGAGGTTGGCGCAATGGCTCTTGAAGAAGCTTTTGCGCATTGGCTTTTTCCGAATTCTAGACCCGCCGCTAGATTTCTTTGGCCGGAGAGGAGAAAGGACCCTCACCTGCGACAGGCCCCCATACCGCCAACTGCCCGATTGCGCCAACTTTAGACAAGATGCCCTCTTGACTTGGCATGCTGAACGGTTATGTTCCGCCGACTTCTAAGCACGCCTGACTGCAATTGAGGATATCATTATGGCGAAGCCTGCCGTACAGCTTATCAAAATGGTAAGCACTGCCGATACCGGGTACTTTTATGTGGCGAAAAAGAATCCGCGTACTATGACTGAAAAGTTGCAGCTGCGGAAATATGATCCCGTGGTACGCAAGCACGTCATCTTTAAAGAAAGCAAGATGCGCTGATTTAGCGGTATTATTACCGCCGCTTAACGCTGCATCACCGAAGAAAGGCTGCGATAACGCGGCCTTTTTTTATGCAGGAGAGTTATGGGACGGCTCTCGGCTAGAGCACTTTCAGCAAAAGTGTGTGCGGTTTTGCACCCGGAAAGTGCGTAATAATAAGAGCTTAGGGAGATTTTTATGATCGAAAGATCATTAAAAGTGCTCTATT
>CAXMNO010000168.1:0-2987 GCA_964194655.1 uncultured Acidimicrobiia bacterium | reverse complement strand
AAAACCACGAGATCACCCTCGAAAAGCCCAGCG
This sequence comes from uncultured Acidimicrobiia bacterium, assembly GCA_964194655.1. Classification (GTDB taxonomy): domain Bacteria; phylum Pseudomonadota; class Alphaproteobacteria; order Kiloniellales; family Kiloniellaceae; genus JAJFGK01. Next base: position 2,954 of record CAXMNO010000168.1, on the reverse strand, counting down.
ATGGATGCGTGTTTGACCGCAGCTTGTCCCTTGAAGGTACCGGTTTTTGAGATGGTCAACTCCCCACATTCTGAAAGGTCGGCTTCCACCTGGCCCTCGACCAACAAGCGATCACAAGATGTGATCTCACCGGCAAGCCGGATTTCGCGACCGACCACCAGGGTTCGCCCTTCTGGTGGTTCGCCGCCTGGACCACCGCCGGATCCACCACGGAGATTGCGGCCAGGTGCGGTGATGCCAAGACCGGTTCGCCCGGGCGTGGATGCTCCTGAGGAACCTGTGCTGCGCGAAGGTGGGGTTGTCATATGCAGACTTCCGTCGGTTCCATAGTTGCCGCGACCAGGTTCGGGGGGCATCGGTGAAATCGAGCTTTCTCCTATGACAGGACTAAGCGGCTCTTTCTTGTGTAGCATTTTCCGGCCCTCCTCTCCCTCAAAGTTCCCGCCGCGTCGCCTCAAGAATATGCAGCATGAAGGCTGTTGCGATTATTGGGGCTGCTAAGTTTACCAGCGGGATTACAAAGAGGAAGGCTATGATTGCACCAGCACTCAATACACGACCTCTATGACCTCGGCGTAAAGCCTTTGCAGGGCCAGGATCGAGGCGTCTTAAGCCCACAAGCTCAAAATATTCGCGGCCCAGAAGATAACCATTCAACAAGATAAAGACGAGGATATTGATGACCGGAATAAAATAGAACGGCAAGGCCAATACGTTGAATAGAAGTGTTACGCCTGCAAAGGCGAGCCCGCCGCGAAGAGCCTCGGGGATAGATTGCGCACGCGGTGCGGGAAGATTTGGGTAATAACGGCCCTCGACGGCTCGCGCGACCTCCTCCAGGAACAGCGACATGATGCCCGCCATGATGCCAGGGAAGATGAAGAGGCTTGCTATTAACAGGCTTAGAAAAGCGCCTGCTTCGAAAAGGAACACCAAGCTCGCTTCAAGCCATTCCCAAAGCTCGACCGTCTGAAACCAGCTATCCAGCAAGGAGCCCAACCAGGAGAAGAGCGCCCACGAGCCGAGCCATATCACAATGTAAGTCGCAACAGATGCCAAGAGCGCGCGCAAAAAAACGCGGCGAAACGCCGGATCAAAGGACTGCCCGAGCGCACGGAAGAAAGATCGAAACATGATTTCTCTATAAATCCCTTCACTTTTCGCTATTGCAACACTAACTATCCATCAAATCGAATCTAGCCTAAGAGACGTGGCAAGATGATGGCAACGGGTCAAGCGCTCTTTTGCTTGCCCGAAGTGCTCTATAGCCCTAAAAGCCCCATCAAATGCGCTTTTCCCAAGAGGTATGAGGATGTCCACCGCGAAGATCGAGGTTCTCGGCATAGGCAACGCCATTGTTGATGTGCTGTCCAAGGCCGATCCAGAATTTCTGGTCGAGCTGGACTTGGCTAAGGGCGCCATGACCTTAATCGACGGCGCGCGCGCTGAATCTCTTTATGAGGCAATGGGGCCAGGGCGGGAGATTTCCGGTGGGTCGGCGGCCAACACGATTGCCGGTGTTGCAGCACTTGGCGGAACAGCGGCTTTTATCGGCAAGGTCCGCAACGACCAATTGGGCGGCATCTTTCGCCATGATATCCGTGCATCCGGTGTGCAGTTCGACTCACAGCCCGCGACCGAAGGGGCAGCAACCGCGCGCTGCCTAATCTTTGTAACCCCGGATGCGCAGCGCACGATGGCGACTTTCTTGGGGGCCTCGATCGACTTCCGGCCAGAGGATGTGAAGGAAGAGACAGTTCGTGACGCCGCCATCACCTACCTCGAAGGCTATCTTTGGGATTCCGAGCAAGCCAAGGCGGCTTTCTTGAAAGCAGCTGAAATATCGCACGCCGCAGGCAATCAAGTGGCGCTCACGCTCTCCGATCCCTTCTGTGTCGATCGCCACCGGGATTCTTTCCGTGAATTGGTCAGCGGGCATGTTGATCTGCTTTTTGCCAATGAAGCGGAAATCAAATCGCTCTACGAGGTTGATGACTTCGACGAGGCCTTGCAGGCCGTTCGCCCACATTGTCGCATTGTCGCTTTGACCCGTGGTGAAAAGGGTGCGGTCATCTTGTCCGGCGACGAAGTTCACATCATCGATGCAGAGCCGGTTCAGAGCGTTATCGACACGACGGGGGCGGGTGATCTCTTCGCATCTGGCTTCTTAATGGGCGTGGCCAAGGGGCTTTCGTTACGCGAGAGCGGGCGCTTGGGCGCCATTGCGGCGGGTGAAATCATCAGCCACTACGGTGCGCGGCCGGAAACGGATTTGAAAACATTGGCAGGTAGTATCCTCCAATAACTGATACATCTTCAACTGGGCGCGATGGTTTACCCGCGCCTTTCATGAGACAAAGACGAAACGATTATGACCCAGGAACTACGTAATATCGCGATCATCGCGCACGTCGACCACGGCAAAACAACGCTGGTCGATCAACTTTTGAAGCAATCCGGTAGCCTGCGTGCCAATCAGCAGATGGCAGAGCGGGCGATGGACAGCAATGATTTGGAGCGCGAGCGTGGCATCACCATTCTTGCAAAGTGCACCTCGGTCGAGTGGGGCGAGTTTCGCCTAAACATCGTGGACACCCCCGGTCACGCCGATTTCGGCGGCGAGGTGGAGCGTATCCTCTCCATGGTCGATGGCGTTTTGCTTTTGGTTGACGCGGCTGAAGGCCCGATGCCCCAAACCAAATTTGTATTGATGAAGGCCTTGGCGCGCGGGCTCGAGCCTATTGTTGTGATTAATAAGGTCGATAAGCCTGATGCCCGCCCTTACTGGGTGCAAGATGCCGTCTTCGATCTTTTCTCCGTATTGGGTGCCAATGACGCACAGTTGGATTTCCCGACAGTCTTCGCTTCGGCCAAGCAAGGCTGGGCTTTAGCAGAATTGGATGATGAGCGTAAAGACCTCTCCGCCTTATTTGAGACAATCGTCAATAAGGTAT
>CAXMNO010000167.1:0-3754 GCA_964194655.1 uncultured Acidimicrobiia bacterium | reverse complement strand
TCTGGACGGGGCCGGAGGCGCTGCTGCGAGAGGCGGGCTTCGCGGTCGTCCGCGACGATGCCGCCCGCCCCGTGTTGGCGCTGGGCCTTGACCAGAGTCGTTAGGAGCCTGTGACGCGCTTGCGAGGCAAGCGGCCTTGCGACCAACGAGCGCACCATTGATGTACAAGTCGCACGCCTTCGCCGTAAGATCGAAGAGAACCCGCGCTACCCACGCTACCTGCAAACGGTTCGGGGCATCGGTTATATCTTAATGGCTGGTTGAGATGGCAAGTTGAGATGAAGATAAAAGAGCTCGTACTGGGTAGAGTTGAGTGGGTAGAGAACCACCTCAAACGCTACGTTCCCAACACCTTAATGGCGCGCGCCCTGCTGATTATTCTAACGCCGCTCCTTCTTCTGCAGATTATTTCGACCTGGGCTTTTTACGATAACCACTACGACACCATTACATCGCGTCTTGCCAAGACACTCGCCGGCGACGTGGCCGCAGTCATTCTGATTTTGGACCGAAACCCCAGCCCGCTTGAAACCGCGCAAGCCTTCCGACTGGCAGAAAGGGCGATGAGCCTCAAGCTGACCTTCGAGCCTGGTGCGAGTGTCCCGCCGGAGGCCTCGATTAAACCCAGCGGCTATGTCACTAAGCGGGTATGGAAGGCCTTGCGGCGACAGTTCGACTACCCCGCTTATGTCGTGGCGCAAGGCACCGGTACAGACTGGAAAGTCTTGGTGGAAGTTCAACGCCATGACGGCGTTTTGAAAATTCTGGTTCCTCAAGAGCGGCTTTTCAGCTCCACATCTTACATTTTTATCCTCTGGATGCTCGGCTCCTCCTTCGTCCTCTTCGGCGTTGCCGTGCTCTTCATGCGCAACCAGGTTCGTCCACTTAAGCGCCTGGCAACAGCGGCAGATAACTTCGGTAAGGGCCGCGACGTCACTAAATTTAAAATGGAAGGGTCGGTCGAAGTCCAGCGTGCAGCTCGAGCCTTTCTCAATATGCGCGAGCGTATTAAACGGCAAATTCGCCAGCGCACGGAGATGCTGGCAGGCGTTAGCCATGATCTAAGGACGCCAATCACACGCATGAAGCTGCAACTCGCCTTGCTCGGCGACTCGGCTGAAATTGCGAACCTGCAATCCGATGTCGCGGAAATGGAGCGTATGGTCGAGGGTTATCTTGCCTTTGCACGCGGTGAAGGATCGGAGCAGCCGCAAGATACTGATTTCTCCTCGCTACTGAGTGATGTGACGAAACAGATGAAGCGCGAGGGAAGATCACTGGAGCTGAAGCAAGAAGCCGGTTTGGTCTTGCCGGTCCAGCGCGATGCCATCCGTCGCTGCCTAACCAATCTGATCGCCAACGCCATGCGCCATGGCGAAAAGGTTCTGGTCAGCGTTCGTAAGCGCAAACGGGTGATCGAAGTCATGATCGATGACGATGGACCAGGAATTGCACCCGAGCTGCGCGAGGAAGTTTTTAAGCCTTTCAGCCGCCTGGATACCTCGCGTAATCCTGAAACCGGCGGCGTCGGCCTTGGCCTTACGATCGCCCGCGATGTTGCAAGAAATCATGGTGGCGAGCTGCATTTGGAAGATGCACCAAATGGACAGGGCTTGCGTGCACGCCTCGTCCTGCCGATTTAAAATAGCCTATGACCTAAAGGCACCTTTTTATCGGGCACAATTAGGACGACCGAACCCGATTCGTCCGGGAAACCCAGCACCAAGACCTCAGACATAAATTTTCCGATTTGCTTTGCCGGGAAGTTGACGACGGCCGCAATTTGCCGACCGATAAGATCTTCGGGCTTATAGTGCTCGGTCAATTGGGCGGATGTTTTGCGCTCCCCAATTTCGGGGCCAAAGTCGATCCATAGTTTAATCGCCGGGCGTCGCGCTTCTGGGTAGGGTTGGGCATCCGTTATCCGGCCAACCCGAATATCCACCTTTAAAAAATCATCAAATGATATTTCAGAACCGACAGTCGCCATTTTTAGCCCTCATGCTGCAAAGTCCAGCGACCTTAACGCAGCGCATCGGGCGGACAAAGGTTATTAAAGGGCAAAGAAAAAGAGCTGCTCACCTAAGTGAACAGCTCTTTCTTTGAACCAAAGAGTCAGAAAAGCTTTAGGAAACCTTCTTGACCTGCTTGACCTGCTTGCCAAGCTCATCAAGGCCTTCGGCAACGCGGGCGTTCAAAACGTCGGCTGCTTCTTGGCTGGACTTGGCACCGAGCTCGCTTAGCTCACGGAAACCGTCAAAGCCCTTCGTGTAGGCGCTTTTGACGGCATCGGCTTGCTTTGCCATTCTCTCTTCCACAGTCTTGGCGCCGTTGATGGCTGTGACAGCCTCACCAGCTTCTTGCATGACTTCACGTGCGAATTCAGCCTGGCGGCGGGCGACAGTCTGTACAGCTTCCAACGCAATCTTGTTTGCGGCGGTAAAAGCCTCGACGTTGCGGCGCTGTGCCTCGAGAACGATATTCGTATCGACACTCGGTACCTTGAACGCACCAGAGAACTGCTCAAAATCGAACTTAGCGGGGTCGAAAAACTTGGCAAACTCCGTGTAATCAAAACCAGTATTGAAGGGATTGGCGGTCTTGGCCATGGTCTTGCTCCTGGGCGTCTCAGTGAGAGCTTTTTGGCTCATCATGTGATGACAGCGTTTATGTTGCGGTGCACAATTTTTCTGTGAGCCTTATCTATGACGCAGCATACCAATAGTCAAGACGTTTTTTGTGCAGTGCACAATTTTTTGTGCGAAATTTTTATTAAACCGTTTAAAATCATATAGTTAATGAAAATGTGCAGTCGCAAATAATTTTCCTTAAACAGGATCTGGCACATCTTCTTTCCGGCAAGACTTGAGCCTTCCACAGAAGCCAACAAGCTTGTCCAATCTGCGCAGGCCACGGTCGAGAGCGGCCATTGTCTTGCCCATATCCTCGCTGTCATCGCGGAACCAAACGCGCAATGTGGAGGCAAAGACAGCCGCGACCGCCTTGATTCGCAAAAACCCCTTCAGCCCATAGGTGGAGAGGCCCGCAGCTTCCAGCATCGCTGCAATCGAGCGGCGAATGTTAGGGAGCATACAAAGCCCTGCAACCGGGTCGCGCCCCAAATCGTGAAGGATCACCGCCAGGCCCGCCTTGTAGGGCGCCATTGCGTCCAAACGGCGTATCAGCACATCGAACAGGCGATCGCGGGTCGATTCTTCGATTAAGTCCGGCTCGGTCCCCACGAGCACCGCTTCGTCGATCTTGCGCATCTGATCGCGAAGTATGGCTCCTTTACTGGCGTAGATTGCGTAGGCTTCGGCAACATTGAGGCCCGCGCGCTCGGAAATTTCGGCGAGCGACAAGTCGCGCCAGCGCCCCTCTGCGGCAAAGGCAAAGGCCGCCTCACGCAATAAGGCCGCAGGATCGCTAGTTTTCCGTCTGGTTGTTTTCTTCGCCATTCTCGCAAGCCTCCCATCTTACCCGCGGGTTTCTTTTATGTGGGGACGCACGAATGCCTGGGCAAGATCGGTGGTTTGGGCAAGTTTAGTGGCGCGCGCTCAATATTTCTTTATATCACAAAATTTGCCGCCTGTTAGAGTGAGTAAATCATCAGGTGAAAGCGCAAAAACGCGATTAGGCGTGCCGGCCGCCGCCCATATCACGTCATAATGCTGCAAATCTCTATCCAGCAAAATGATCGGTTCGCTCAGATGCCCAACAGGCGCAACACCGCCAATGGCAAAGCCAGTGTGCT
>CAXMNO010000166.1:0-5675 GCA_964194655.1 uncultured Acidimicrobiia bacterium | reverse complement strand
GATCCCCTTGAGGCCATCGATCCTCTTAAGATCTTCGCAATCGCCCGGCTGATTTCGTTGATCCGCACCGCCTACATTATAAACGTAAAGCCGCCCGAGCCTCTAAACGGCGCGCAAGCTAGCCCTTCAAGACCCGTTGGTCAACACCTTTTGACGAATATTATTAGATAAATCTGCGCACAAACTTTCCGAATGTTGCGTATTTATCAAAATAACGTCTCGATCATTATCAATTACCTGATGCCGAAGCCACGTCACCTGCCTTTTGGCGTAGCGCCTTGTTTTGGTCTTTGCCGAGGTTATTGCCTCTTCCAATTCGACGTTACCTCGCAGATATTCGATAAGATCGGGCACACCGAGCGACTTCATTACAGGTAGTTTCGGGTCATAGTCGAGCGCCATCAATGCCCGCACTTCCTCCAAGGCGCCCTTTTCCATCATAACCTCGAAACGTTGATCGCAACGCCGGTAAAGCTCCGCACGCTCCGGCATCTGGACCAGCGTGGTGAACTTTAGGTGCGCGGGCAGCACCTCTGCGCCCTGGTCGCGCTGCCAAGCGCCAAGCGTACGCCCAGTGGCCCTCACGACCTCCCAAGCGCGGATAAGCCGTTGGCGGTCGTTTGGGTGCAGGCGCCCGGCACTTTCCGGGTCGCGCTCGGCCAATTCCTCCACAAAGGCGGGGCCGCCGAGACGGCTATAGAGTGCTTCTGCCTCATCGCGCACCGTTACCGGTACTGCTGGCACCGCTGCGATCCCCTCTTTAAGGGCGCGCAAGTAGAGTCCCGTTCCGCCGACCAGGATCGGAAGGTGTCCAGCCCTCCCCGCCTCTTCGATTTCTTTGAGAGCCAACTCGCGCCAATAGCCTGCCGAACAGGGTGTGTCGCCCGATAGCGTGCCGTAGAGCTGGTGGGGCACGCGCGCTAAATCTTCAATCGCCGGACAGGCCGTTAGAATTGGAAGCTCGCGGTAAACCTGCATGGAATCCGCGTTTATGATTACCCCGTTGAGCTGTTCCGCGAGCCCCATGGCCAAGGCGGACTTACCGCTCGCAGTGGGTCCTGCAACGATTAAGACGCTTCTTGGTGGGTCGGCGGGCGCCACCATCTAGACCTTTCCTCCAAAAACTTTTCCGACACGGAAGCTTTCAAGCGCGCGTGATGGTTTCTATAAGACTCTCACCATGAGCCATGTCCTTACCGTGATAGCGGCACCGCGCACAAGCACCACCGTCGCCTCGCTTTTGGGTGAAGATTTGGCGCGACACCTAGTGAGCGCGCTCGAAGATGCAGGCAGCCAAGCCAATTCTATAAGCTGGCTCGCGCCTGACGAGGCGCTCGACATTCATTTCATTCTTGGGCATTTCACGCCCAAGAATGAAAATGCTTTACGTGCGGTTGTTGCTGGGGTCCTAGACGACTTGCCCGTCGATTTTGCCCTGCAGCCGGTTCAAGATCGCAGGAAAAAGCTCCTCGCGGATATGGAATCCACGATCATTCGCGAGGAATTGCTCGATGAGATGGCGCGCGAGGCCGATGTTTGCATCACGGCAGGCGATTTGACGGCACTGTTATATCTGCAAGGCTATAAGCGCGAAGAGTTTGTGGCGGCACCGTCTTAAAGGCGGCACCGCCTTATCCTTGCTATTCGTCGGTGATACGAACCGCGACCCAGCGATGCTCGCCTTGGCGGGAAACGAGGAGCGTGACGACACGCCGGCCATCCTCTTTGGCCGTATCGATCCGCTCCATTACCTCGCCGGGGGCGGTGACCATATCTTGGTCGACCTCTACAATGACGTCGCCCTGGGAAATGCCCTTGGCAGCCGCATTTCCTGCCGGATCGACGTAGGTGATGAGCACGCCGGCCAGATCTTCCGCAAGCTGAAATTCCTCGCGCGCTTCAGGCGTGATTGAGCCCAGCTCCAGACCGAGGGGAGCGACTTCAAGCTCGCGCTGTTCAGGTTCGCTTGGCTCTGGCAAGGCTGCCACTTCCTCAAGATCGAGCTCGCCCAGCTTAACACTGATGGTCTTTTTCTGACCCTTGCGCCAGACCACCACATCCACAACGTCGCCGATTGCCGTCTCGGCAACCATCCGTGGCAGCTTGCGCATTTCCCGTACTTCACGGCCATCGAACTCGATAATAACATCGCCCTGGACGATACCTGCAGTTTCCGCAGGGCCATCGGTTGTGACGGAGGCAACAAGCGCGCCGCGCGGTCGGTCGAGCTTTAGACCTTCTGCTAATTCCTCGTTCACCGACTGGATTCGGACACCCAACCAGCCGCGGCGCACCTCGCCAAAGCGGCGGAGCTGGCCAATAACATTACTGGCGAGCTGGGAAGGAATGGCAAAGCCAATACCAACCGAAAGACCAGAGGGTGAGAAAATCGCGGTATTCACGCCGATGACATTACCGTCCATATCGAACATCGGGCCACCGGAGTTGCCCTTATTGATGGCCGCGTCGGTTTGAATGAAATCGTCATAGCGCCCGGCATTGATGTCGCGCTGTTCGGCAGAAATGATCCCTGCCGTCACCGTGCCACCAAGCCCAAAGGGATTACCGATCGCAATAATCCAGTCGCCGATTCTCGCCTTTTCTGAATCACCCCACTTGGCGGCTGGTAGCGGCTCATCACTCTCAACCTTCAAAAGCGCCAAATCGGTCTCCTCATCGCTACCGAGGAGTATCGCAGGCAGCGTGCGGTCATCGGACAGGCGAACCGTGATCTCTTCAGCGCCGCTGATCACGTGGTGATTGGTGACGATGTAGCCCGCAGGATCGATAATGAAGCCCGAGCCCAGCGATGACGCCCGTCGCGGCTGGGGCGGTTCAGCGCCACGCCGCTCCAAAAAATCGCGGAACAGCTCCTCCAGCTCCCCAGAGGGACCATTATCCTCAATGGTTTGGGTGGTGGAGATGTTGACCACCGTCGGCAAAAGGCCTTCAACAACATCGGCGAAGGAATTAGGTGCCGAGCTGCCATAGGCATTGGATGTGGCGCCTAAAAATGCTGAAAGGAAAGTCAGCAAAACCAGTGGCAGGAAGACCTTATAAATTGCGGCCTCGAAGCGCAGCTGCCTCAAAATCGCGAAGGGGTGTTGGTGATGATTCACGCTTATCTCCTGCTCTTTAAAACGCCACACTATTTTTTCCGAGAAACTAACTTCATCCTACGGAACGCCGGTCGTGATTTGACCAGTTTAAGAAACATATAACAATATAGGAGCTTTCACTCTAGCTTGGGATGCCGTTCACGGTTTTTTTATTTTAAACGCTCTCCGCTCCAGACCATCATCGTCAAATAAAAGCGGCTTCATTATGGCGGAGATGCGCCGAAAATCTTCTAAGCGCGAATAAGCCAAACAAAAAATACGCCAAAGGCAGCGCAAACGAGACCGGCAATGCGCAAGAACGCAGGCGGCATCTGCTCCATCGCCTTGATAAGCTGGTGCAGGCGGTGGGGAATGAGGGCAAGCGTAACCCCCTCAATAACGAGGACAAGCGCCAAAGCCGTTAAAAGATCAGACATTCAATCAAAGTCCGTCATCTAATATAAAACCCAGTCCCCTGGACGGGATAAGGAAAGAGGCGGCCCCCGGGACCGCCTCTTCCTCATATCATCAACTCAGAGCATATAGTTAGCCCAGAGCCTTTATTCTATTCGTTTGTTCCAGTCGCCGACAAAGGCGTTGCTTGACGAAAGTAACTGAAGAACTGGCTATCGGGCGACAACACCATGTAGGTATTGTCACTCCCTAACGCCGCCTTATAGGCCTGCATGGAGCGATAGAAGGCGAAGAAATCCGGATCCTGACCAAAGGCGTCGTTCAGGATTCGCGTGCGTTTTCCTTCACCGTCACCGCGCTGAATCTCCGCTTCCCGCTCAGCCTCGGCCCTAATAACCGTAACCAGACGATCAGCTTTGGCACGGATTTCAAGCGCCGCTTGCTCCCCCTTTGCACGGAACTCCTTGGCTTCCCGCTCACGCTCGGAGCGCATGCGATCATAAACCCGCTCACTGATTTCGTCGGGAAGATCGGTGCGGCGGAACCGCAAATCGACGATTTCGATACCGAATTGGTCCGCCGCCTGCTCATTGAGATGAAGAACGATATCGGCCAAGAGTTCTTCCCGCCTTTCTGAAAGAACACCGGCCAAATTCACGCCACCAAGCGCTTCGCGAACCACCGAGTTGGTGATGGTGCTGAGACGCGACTGTAAAACTTGCTCTGTCCGGACCGATCTGAAGAAATCGAAAGGATCAACGATGCGATAGCGTACGAAGGAATCGACTATCAGCCGGTCACGGTCGACCAGCAGCATGGATTCGGCGGGCGGATCAAGGTTTAGCACCCGTTTCTCGTAAAATCGGACGTCACGCCAGGGCAGTTTGACCTTCAAGCCCGGCTCACTAATCGCCTCGATCGGATCGCCGAATTGCGTGACGATCGCATGTTCCGTCTCATTCACGGTAAAGAGTGTGAAAAAAGCGAGCACCCCCAAAAGAAGGGCGAGAATGCCGCTGGCAAGATAAAGTCCTCTGGGCATTAATTTCCCCTCCCTATTGGCTGTTGGTCGCGCCGCCACGAATGGCGGGCAATGGTAGATAAGGCAGCGGGCTCTGTGTGCCCCCTTCCATAATGACCTTATCGGCGCCGGAGAGAACGTCCTGCAAGGTTTCGATATACATGCGTTTGCGGGTTACTTCGGGATTGACCTTATAGGCCTCATAGACCTGAAGAAACCGCTGTGCCTCACCTTCAGCTTCATTGACCAACCGTTCGCGGTAAGCCTCCGCCCCCTCGGTCACCCTGACAGCATCACCTTTGGCTCTCGGGATGATATCCCTTTCATAGGCCTCGGCTTGCTTCTTCAAACGGTCGCGATCCTGGAGCGCACGCTGCACATCGTTGAAGGCATCAATCACCTGGGACGGTGGCTGCACCTGCTGCAGCACCAATCCGGTAATAGCAATCCCAGATTCGTAATCATCCAAAGTCTGTTGCAGCAATGCCCTCGCAGCGATTTCGACTTCACCGGGCGCCTCGGCTAGGGCCGGCTGGATATCCGTACGGCCGATAACTTCACGCATGGCGCTTTCGGCCGCGATCTTGATCGTTTGCTCTTGATTGCGAATTTCAAACAGAAATTGCTTCGCATCATTAATTCGCCACTGCACGGTGAACTGGATATCGATGATGTTTTGATCACCGGTCAACATCAAGCTTTCCGCCGGAACCACGCGCTTTTGAGCGCCACGCCGGTCACCCAGAAATTGAAAACCGATATCGACCTGTTGAACGCTGGTTACGCTGGGTAACATCACCTGTTCAATCGGGGCCGGCCAATGCCAATGCAAACCCGGCTCCGTTGTGTCCAGATACTTACCGAAGCGCAAAACGACGCCCTGTTCGTTGGTCCCCACCCGGTAAAAGCCGGTGATTCCCCATACGACCAAAAGACCTAGTATGAACAAGCCGATTCCCATCGGACCGAAGCCACGGCCGCCGGGCATCATGCGCCGCACGCGGTCTTGGCCTTTGCGGATCAAATCCTCGAAGTCAGGGGCGCGCGGGCCACCGCCGCCCGATCCGCCGCCGCCCCATGATGGGCCGCCCCCGCCGCCCGATCCACCGCCACCCCAAGGGCCGCCGCCACCGCCTTTATTT
>CAXMNO010000165.1:0-4898 GCA_964194655.1 uncultured Acidimicrobiia bacterium | reverse complement strand
GAGTGATATTGCCAATCGGCGGGATAAAGTCGGAGGGGTCTGGCACTTGCTGCGCCGCCTCAGAGAAAATACCGGTATGGCCTCTGATAGTACCGCTATTGGTAATGTTGCCCTCGATTAAGCCAGGGTCGGGGGCGGGGGAAAAGCCCCTAATCATATCGACAGCGGCTATGGAAATCGAAGCGGCAATGCCAGCCCCTGCCGTCGTGTCTGTTGCCTCAATAATACCGGTGTTGGTGATGTCGCCGGTGATCACGGCGCCATCCTGGGCGCTAATGCCGAACTCGACGCCTCTAATCGTGCCTATTTCGTTATTTATGATCTCACCCATGATATCTGAACCTTGGCTGCCGGGTATCGCGAGGTCTTCTGTACCGGAAGCGAGAATGCCAACGCCGCCGATAAGGTTGGTTCCTTCGATGGTGCCGAAGTTTTCAATGCGGCTTGAGATTAAACCGCCATCCGTAGCTCTAATGCCAGCTACGGTTCCTGTAATATCCGCACCTGCTCTGTTCGTGATCGCACCTGAAATCACACCTGCTGAATTTGTTAAACCAGCGGTAATGCCGTTGGTGAACGTTCCCCTTCCCGCAATAGTGCCAAAGTTGTCAATAACGGCCGAGATCTCAGCACCGCCGGAAGCGGCAATGCCATCGGCACCTTCAATCGTGCCGGTATCGTTGTTCGTGATCACGCCGGAGATCAGAGAGCCTGCTATAGAAGTACCAATACCGGAGCGGTTCGTCCCTCGGATCAAGCCGGAGTTGGTGATGCCGCCAGAGATCACACCGGCAACGGGAGAGCCGCTAAAGAAAGTATCGCCAGCGCTAATGCCGACCCCGACGCTTGAGATGCGCGCGTTTTCGCCGTTAATGATCTCACCCGAGATTTCACTTCCAGTGCCTCTAGAGATGATGCCGGCGACGGAACTACCAGAAAGTTCGCTGTCCTGGGTGGTATCGATCGTACCGGTATTTATGATGTCGCCCGAGATTATACCGCCATTTTCAGCGACAATACCGATCACACTCCCTGTGATGGTGGCGTTGTTCGTGATCCCAAGGATGGTCTGTCCAGTTACTTGGACCGCGTTGGCGCCCGAAGTCAGCACACCGTTGTTGATCAGCGCGCCGCCATTACCATTGAAGTTAATTGCGGATACCATAACACCGGAATCGATGGTGTGCGTTTCACCTTCGCCCACCGTTATGGTCTGCGCCGCCGCCGGTTCGGCCAGGGTCAGAAATGAGGCCGCTGCGAGAGCCGCGGTGGTAAGAGCGGTCGTGGAGAGAAAGGCGGAGCGGGAGCGGATAGCGCGCGAAAGGGAAGGGGGCTGCATGGGTACGTACCTCTAAAAGCAAGCAAAACGAACTGGGGCTGCTATATCCTCGCCCTCGCTAGGCTGGTCTTCTCAAATTCCGAGAAAACTCAATAAAATGGCTAATGGAATGCTAAGGAGTAAGACGAAACCAAGTCAATTTTAATTACAGCTAATGATTATTGGTTAATTTGGGCCTGATGAAATCATATGACGCATAGTCGGAAATTCTTAAATCATCAAACATCAACACTTTAAATAACATTCTAATAATTGAATTTTTTAAAGTTGTACCCAAAATAGTCTCGGAATATGGGAATTAGTGTCAGGTTATTCTTATATTCATAAAACAGAATTCTACCTTAGATAATATTCCTCTTTACAAATCAATGCCCAAGGATAGCAGTGGCAATGATCGGGTGAGAAGCCAATCGCCCGTGAATCGAACGTGGTTAACAAACGCAAATTTGATGTCACGTTTGCGTGAAGTCCACGAAATCCCGAGAGATATGAAATCCCCGCGGATGCGCTTGCTTCATAATAAAGGCCGTCCACATCGGATCGGCAAAGTCGATTTCGGCGCGGACGGCGCATTGCTCGACGCGGGGTTAAGGGGACTGGGTCGGGTGGGTGCTCGTTAGAGAAAGAGGATTGTGCCACCTGCGAACAAGTCCTTACCATGGGGGCTGGGATCGGCATTGGTGCCGTTTGAATGACGGGAGATTTTCATGGCGGACGCGCCTATGGTCGATTTAAGTGGCATTTGCACACCCATCTGTACGGTCTTTACCGCGGATGGCAGAGAGATAGACGAGGCTGGGTTTCTGCGCCACCTGGACCGCTTGCTTGATGCGGGCGTCCATATCATCGCGCCCGGCGGCGGGACGGGGGAGCTCTCCTTTCTGACCCCCGGGGAGCGTAAGCGGGTGCTGGAGCTAACCGCCCGCCATATCGAAGGACGCGCAAAGCTCATCGCACATACCTCCGCCGTGATGACCGAGGAGGCAATCGAACTTGCCGAACACGCCCAAGACCAGGGCGCCGACTGTCTTTTGATCCTGCCACCCTATTTCGAAGGCCCTAATCTGGATGGCGTGTTTGAGCACTATCAGCGCATCCAAGAAGCCGTTCAGACACCAATCATGGCTTATAATATTCCCGTTCACACCGGCATTGATCTCGACCCGGAATTTTGTATGCGGCTGAAGGAACTTCCCGCAATTCAGTACCTAAAGGACAGTACGGGCGATTTTGTTCGCATGCAGGATCTCGTTGCAGCGGAGGTTAGCGTTTTCGTCGGCGGGGAGCCGATCATGTTCCATTCCCTGCTTGCGGGTGCTGCCGGCTGTTTTTGGGGCACGTCCAATGCCATACCCGAGCCAGCCGTGCGGCTTTATGACCTCGTGCAGGCAGGGAATTTTCCAGCGGCCGATGCCCTTTGGCTGAGCATCTATAGGCTCAATAAGTTCGTCTGGGACCATCCCTTCAATCCCAGTGTGAAGGCGGCTTGCAATCTGATGGGCGGTATGGTCGGCGACTGCCGCCGACCTGTGCAGCCGCTGAGCGAAGCGGAGCATAGCGAACTTCAGGAGATTATCCGGAACCTCGAATTCTAGAGCACTTTCAGCAAAAGTGTGTGCGGTTTTGCGCCCGGAAAGTGCGTAATAATAAGAGCTTAGAGCACTTTCAGCAAAAGTGTGTGCGGTTTTGCGCCCGGAAAGTGCGCTCTAAGGCTCAGGCCAGGTAGTTGTTTTCACGGAACCAGTTGACCGCATCGGCGAGGGCCAGCGATGCACAGCGCGGCTGGTAACCAAGCGCCTCACCTGCCTTGCGGTGGGAGAAAAACATCAACTTCTTGGACATTTTCAGCCCATCCATGGTGATAAAGGGCTCTTTCTCCTGTTTACGGAACCTTGCCCAGTTCTCAGCACCAAGTGCCAGCGGCCATAAAAGAGCATGAGGCAACTTGACCCAAGGCGCTTTGCGGCCGGTTAGCTCCGCAATTTGCTGCAAGATTTGGGAGAGGGTGAGGTTGTCCCCGCCTAAAATATAACGCTCCCCAATCTGGCCTTTTTCATAGGCGAAGATATGGCCTTCTGCGATATCGTCCACATGCGCAAGGTTAAGCCCCGTATCGACGTAGGCGGGCATGGCTCCCTTTGCCGCCTGCGTAATCAGACGGCCCGTTGGCGTGGGCTTGATATCATAGGGGCCGATGGGGGCTGAGGGATTGACGATAACCGCGGGAAGGCCCTCGTTTTCAATCAGCCCGCGCACGCGCTCTTCCGCTAAAAATTTCGAGCGCTTGTAGTGGCCGATCATGTCTTCCAGACAAACCGGCGTTTCCTCGTCCGCGGGCTCGCCACTTTTGTTGATGCCGAGAGCTGCGACAGAGCTCGTATAGACAATACGTTCAACACCAGCACCCAGTGCTGCTTGCATGAGGGAGGCCGTTCCCTCCACATTCACCCGATAGAGGCATGAAGGATCGGGCATCCACAGCCGATAGTCGGCGGCCAAATGATAAAGAACCGAAACCCCCTTCAAAGCTTGATCGAGAGAGGGGCGCTCGCACAAATCACCTTCTGCAATCTCAACATCGTAGCCTTCGAGATTGCGACGATCGCTTCCCGGGCGAACAAGGACGCGCGGTGCAATGCCTCGCCTGGCAAGCGCGCGCACAACCGCAGCCCCAATAAAGCCATTGGCGCCGGTAACTAAAATTCTACCAGAGTGGTTCAATACTTCGCCCCGTCGTTGATTGCAGGCATCCAAATTCACGGCAGTCAGGCTTTGTTTCTAGGCTTATTTTGTACCTCCGGCGAGTGCAAATTCCTCAAATTTAGTCTTGGATTCTGAAGAATCCCAGCCGCGACGCGATTTTGTAACCGCGATTGCTTGCCATGAAGATTGACTCCTAGCGAGCGCTGGCCCTATTGCAGTTGTTTAAGATGGAGGATCAAAAATTGAGCGGAGAGCGGGAAGAAGCTGAGGCCCTTGCGAGCAGCGGCGCCTTTTTAGGTGGTCTCATTGCGAGGTCTCCCAATCTGGTGGGCATCTTCTGTGTGATCGGTGCGGTCATGACCTTCTCAACGCAAGATGTCGCCATAAAGTGGTTGAGCGGCGACTATCCGCTTCATCAGATTATTTTGGTACTCGCGACAATTGGGCTCACTTTCACGCTCGCTATTTTTGTGCCGTTAGAGGGCGGATACCGAGGGCTACGCAGCAAGCGCGTAGGCCTGCATATTCTGCGCGGCCTCGCGGTGGTCATCGCGAATCTCGCGTTCTTTACAGGCCTTGCGACCTTGCCGCTGGGGGAGGCGACGGCGATCTTCTTTGTAGCTCCCTTGCTGATCACGGCGCTATCCGTGCCACTACTCGGTGAAAAAGTTGGGCTTCGACGCTGGATCGCCATTGGCATGGGCTTGGGCGGTGTTGCGATCATGCTGCGTCCAGGTAGCAACGTTTTTCAGCTAGCAGCGCTTTTGCCTCTCGTAGCAGCGCTGGCCTATGCGTTTTTGCAGATCATGACGCGAAAGTTGGGCAAGATGGAAAAGGCCTCGACCATGGCCTTTTA
>CAXMNO010000164.1:0-2783 GCA_964194655.1 uncultured Acidimicrobiia bacterium | reverse complement strand
TCGATTCACTCTTCATTTCCAGTGCAACCGCCAAACTGTCCGACCATCTCTCTGTCATGGCGACAGAAGAGACGCTTGCAGAAGATCTGCATTTCAATCCCAACGCCGTGGATGTGCTTTTCGAGACGATCGGCCGCAGCTCAGACACCATTGTGATTGATGTCCCCCGGGCCGCATTTTCCGTGCGTCAGAAGGTTTTTGAGGCAGCGACGAAAATCATCATTGTCACTGAATTGACCTTGTCTGGCCTGCGTGATTCGATCCGGCTTTTGGCAAACATCGAAGACGTCGCCCCGGAGACGCCCATAAGCGTGGTTGCCAATCGCGCCGGTGGTGTCAGCCAGGCCATGCCGACTGGCGAATTCCAGAAAGCCCTTGGCCGCAAGATCGACTTTCAAATTCCTGAAGAGCCGAAGGCTCTAAACACAGCGGCTAATAACGGTAAGCCTCTGCTTCAGCAAGATAAGCGTGCGAAGGCCTCAAAGGCGATTGAAAAAATCGCGCGGCACCTGAGTGATTCGCAAGCACAAGGAAAAGCAAAAGAAAAAAAGAGCAAGGGCGGCCTCGGTAAATTCCTGAGGGGGAAAGGGAAGTAATGGCGGAAGCAGTGCTCGATGCGGCGGAGACGAGCCCTGAAGCTGGCGGTGAGCCACAAACATCACCGGCATCGGAGGAAACGTTAGAAGAGCGCCTCAGATCCTTAGTCTTAGGATCTTTCGAGAATGAGAATGTCTTGAACCTGCCAAGGCCTGAACTGGCTTTACGCATTGGGCAAGTCGTCTCATCTGAACTTGAGAAGTCGGAAGCGGTGCTCAACCTTCTTGAGCGGCGCCGGTTGGTGAGCAATCTCATCGAATGGCTGCTAAAGACAGCCCGAGAAAAACATGCGGCCGAGCAGGCGAAACTCTCCCCATCGGATGGCGGGGTCAATCAGCTGATTGATGCCAAGACTTCCAAGACCAAGACCCTCAACGCCGGTGGTCTTAATTCCGATATGGCAAGGGCGAAGAAAAAGATTCATCCCCTTGTTATGGACCGCCTCGACATCGCGGCCGCATCGCAATTGCCCCGCGAAGAGCTCCAGCATCAAATCTCAGAAATCGTGAGCGAAGTCGCGCGCGACGAGAAGCTGCATCTTAACCTTCAAGAACAGCATTCGATCGTTGATGTTATGCTCGACGATATGCTGGGATTGGGGCCGCTCGAACCACTTCTCGCCGATGACCGCGTCACAGACATCTTGGTGAATGGCCCACAACATGTTTATGTGGAACGTGGCGGCAAGCTCGAACTAACCGACGTTAAATTCCAAAACAACGATCACGTTTTGAACATTTCTCGGCGCATCGTCTCCCAGGTCGGCCGCCGCGTCGATGAAAGCCATCCCTTGGTCGATGCCCGTCTAATGGACGGTAGCCGTGTTAATATCATTATTCCGCCGCTCGCGATCGATGGGCCTTCAATCTCAATTCGTAAATTTGCCAAGAAGGGCATCACGCTTGATTTGATGATGCGCCAGCAGAACATTTCCGAGGCCATGGCCACGGTTTTAAAAATTGCCTCGCGTTCAGCGCTTAACATTCTGATTTCAGGTGGTACGGGTTCTGGTAAAACCACCCTCTTAAACGCAATGTCGCAGCTTATCGATCCTGGTGAGCGTATCGTGACCATCGAAGACGCCGCCGAGCTGCAACTTCAGCAGCCCCATGTCGTGCGGTTGGAAACCAGGCCCGCCAACCTTGAGGGTCAGGGTGCAATCACTATGCGTGACTTGGTGAAAAACGCCCTTCGTATGCGCCCAGATCGGATCATACTTGGTGAGGTACGTGGCTCTGAGGCGGTCGACATGCTTCAAGCCATGAACACCGGCCATGACGGCTCACTCGGCACAGTCCACGCCAACAGGCCGCGCGAAGCGCTCACGCGACTTGAAAACATGGTCGGCATGGCAGGTATCAACCTCCCAGCAAAAGCGGTTCGTACCCAAATCGCCTCCGCGCTTGATATGGTCGTTCAGGTATCGCGTATGCGTGATGGTGTGCGCCGTGTCACCCATATCGAAGAAGTGGTCGGCATGGAAGGTGATATCGTCACAACGCAGACACTCTTTACGTACGAATTCGAAGGTGAGGATGCGAGCGGCAACATGCAAGGTCGCTTCAAATCTTCCGGCCTGAGACCGCATTTTGCACCCAATGCCGCCTACTTCGGACTGGAAAGACCCCTTTTGGAGGCTATGGGATGAAGTTCCTGGATAATTTTCTATCGCCTGAGAGCTTTTCGTCCGATATCGCGGTTTGGGTTATTCCAGGGCTCGTTGGCCTTCTTCTTCTCGTCATTGTCCTGCTCCTAGGCGACGACAGCACGAGTATCTTGCGCAAGCGTATCAAGCGTGCTCAGGGAAGCGGATCCAAAGCGCAAGGCCTGACCCAGCAAGCAATTTCTATCCGCCGCAAGGAAACGGATAGTGAAATTGCCGTCTTCGATATGCTCATCAAAAAGTTCCTGCCAAGGCCCCAGCTGCTGAGAAACCTCATTGCACGCACCGGATTGAAGATCACACTCGGCGCCTATCTCGCGATCTGCGCTGGTGTTTTTGCTGTTGCAACGATTGGTTCGTTTTTCCTGCCCCTTATCCCTACGCCTGCCGCACCTCTTATCGGCCTCGTGTCCGGTCTGGGCCTGCCTTACTTCATCATGAATTTTCTCGCGAATCGCCGCAGAAATAAATTCATCGACAACTTTCCCGAAGCCATAGACTTGATGGTGCGCGGCTTGAAATC
>CAXMNO010000163.1:0-12496 GCA_964194655.1 uncultured Acidimicrobiia bacterium | reverse complement strand
ACAACTTCTTTCTCGTCGAATCGTCTTATGTGACTATTTGAGGCGGCGGCGTAGATGGTTCAAGAGATCAATGCGCGTAATTAGTCCCTGGAATACGCCATCCTCCACCACGACGGCAACAAGGCCCGCATCGAAGATAGGAACCAGGTCTTCCATTGCATGGTCGATTGAGATCGTCTTCACCTTTGTCGTCATGGCGCTCTCGACCTTGTTGCGAAAGTGGCTTTCGTCACGAAGAACCCGGTCCAGAATATCTCCTTCGTCGATAATCCCGACCACATGACCATCGCTGTCCATCACCGGAAGCTGCGATATGTCATAAAGCTTCATGCGACCATAAGCCACAAGCAGCTCGTCATCTGCCAGCAAAGTGATCGTATCTTGGTGCGTATGAGGGCGGGAAATGAGGTCGCGAAGATCGCCACGCCGTTCACGCTTCAAGAAGCCTTGATCGAACATCCAGAAGTCATTGAACATTTTGGACAGGTACTTATTCCCGCTATCACAGACAAGCGTACAGACCCGCTTAGGCGTCGTTTGCTCACGGCAATAACGCAGCGCTGCGGCGATCAAGGTCCCAGAGGAAGAACCAGCCAGAATGCCTTCTTTTCGCAGAATCTCACGTGCCGTTAAAAGAGACTCTTCGTCGGATATAACGTATGCGGTTTTGACGCGGGCAAGGTTATCAGCGTTGGGCGGCATGAAATCTTCGCCAATCCCCTCGACCACCCAAGATCCGACATCGCTTGCGAGCTCACCCGTTTCAACAAAGTGAGCGAGAACCGATCCCTCCGGGTCGGCCAAAACCATTTCTGTATCAGGCGAGACTTTTTCGAAATAGCGCGACAGACCCGCGATCGTCCCGCCAGAGCCGACACCACAGACCATGGCATCGATCTTCTCTCCCATCTGTTGCCAAATTTCTGGACCTGTCGTTGTCTCGTGAGCAAAAGGATTGGCTGGGTTTTCAAACTGATTGACGTAAAAGGCGCCAGTTTCTGCGGCAATCCGCTCGGCCACATCTTGATAGTAGTCGCGGTGGCCTTTGCCGACGTCCGATCGCGTCAAAAGAACTTCCACACCAAGGGACTTTAGATGAAATATCTTTTCCTGCGCCATCTTGTCGGGAACAATCAAGGTGAGTTGGTAGCCTTTTTGGGCCGCAACCAGGGCGAGGCCAAGACCCGTATTCCCGGCGGTGGCCTCAATAATCTTTCCACCCGGCTTCAAAGTGCCATCTTTTTCAGCCGCCTCAATCATGGATTTCCCAATCCGGTCTTTTATCGACCCGCCGGGATTTTGGTTTTCCAGCTTTAAAAATAGGCGGCACGGACCAGTATCGATATGGCAGACTTCGACCATCGGCGTATTGCCGATCATATCTAAAATATTTTCATAAAGCGGGACGACCGGTTGCATAAGAATTCTCGCTTCCATTGCAAAAGAGCTTCTCTACCTTAACTTCCCAAACACCCCCTGCAAGTTATTGCGGTTGCAGGGTGAGGACATCATCCCCCGAAGAACTCGCACCATTTAGTATGAAGCTTTCGCCATTTTGCCATGCCGAAGTGAAGTTCCCATAGTAAGGGGAGAGCGGATTCCCGGATTGTCCTGTCGCGATCATGAAGCGGGAATTTTCAAGGTTCGAAAGATCATAGACAGCCCGAAAGCCGGCACCATGAACGGATTGGAAGAGCGTATCGCCATTCCCCCCGAACCGTGCGCCACCGCGATTAATGGTGGTATCGCCGCCATCAACCTCCAGGCCATAAGATAGGAGATCACCGAAAAATGGCACCCGGCTGAAAATAGGATGGTCAAAGGGCGCATTATGCGCTTTGCCCCAGCGCCATCGATCCATTCTGGTTTGAAAACGTTTGCGCAGGTAACCAAGCCCCTCATCCAATGCCGAAGTTACGGCTTCACGGCAGCTTTCCGTGAGTTCTATGGTGGCAATGTCATCGCACCACTGTGGTGACTCAGTTAGAATTTGTGCGATAACAGCGGCATCTGGGCGTTGAAAGTCGCGCCATAGTTCACCCAGTTCATCGGAAATCAGGATTTCGTTTAAAGCTGTGATCCAAGCGTAATAGATAATCGGCTCGGTCGCGTGACGGTCCATGGCGAAGTCCCAAGTCCCAAGGACCTCAAGAGCATCTTCGTTGTCTTCGTTTCTATCCGTTAGATCTAAAAGAATTGGGAGGAGGTGAGCTGCACCACTCGAATAGATGTCGAGCTGTAGGGCAGCGACCTCGGCGGGGCTGAATTTTGGTTGATTTGCCAGCTTTTCCTCAATCCGGCGGGCACGAAAACCTGCAGGCCAATCAGCTGTGACGAGATGAGGGTAGTCAGGCCCGACGA
This sequence comes from uncultured Acidimicrobiia bacterium, assembly GCA_964194655.1. Taxonomy (GTDB): domain Bacteria; phylum Pseudomonadota; class Alphaproteobacteria; order Kiloniellales; family Kiloniellaceae; genus JAJFGK01. The sequence continues at coordinate 10,135 of CAXMNO010000163.1, read as the reverse complement.
TGCGATTATTGGCACTAACCAAAATTTCATCCCGGGGGTTAAGGTTTTGCGGCAGATCGTCAAAGGGCACGAACCCTTGCCAGTCATAATCTCCGCTCCAGCCAGGGACCGGTCTGCGGCCATCGCCTTTAAGGCGCATAGGAAGGCGCGCGGGGGCGATGAAGGCTGTGGTGCCGGAGGTATCGGCATAGAGAATATTTTGCTGTGGGCTATGAAATTTTCTCAGCGCGTGGCGAAAGCCGGACCAGCTTTCCGCCCGTGCCATTTCGTAGAGGGCTTCGGTCGTTTTGTCGTCGGGCAAAAGCGCAGGCCAAGCCAAGGCTAATACACGGTCATCTGCAGCCCCAGCCCAGTCATCTTGTAAAATATCGCTGATGATAGGGCCGTGGCGGCTTTCCCGAATCGTCAGAGTTATGTCTTCATCGTTTTTGACTTTGATAATTTCGTCGCGAACTTCAAAGGGCTGAGCCCCACCGGGCGTTAGATAATAGCCATCTTTGCCGGGTGCCAGCTTTTCGATAAAGAGGTCTTGGGTATCGCTGTGGGTCGTTGTGACACCCCATGCGAGTTTCCCGTTATGACCTAGAACCAAAAAAGGCCCGCCGGGCGCTGTGACTCCAACTTGCAGGGAGTTTCCCGCTTCGATGTGAACCATATACCACGCTCCGGGCGCTGATAGCTCAAGGTGTGGATCATTTGCCAGGATCGGCTGTCCGGTATTGCTTTTACTGCCATCAATGGTCCAGGCGTTAGAGGCATCCCTCGGGTGCAGCCATGGCGGTAGGGCATTTGCCAACTGGATGAAGGGAAGGCCTTCAAGAACCTCCTTCGCGTCTGCTTTCAGCGTCACAGGATCATCAATGCGATCGCGTGGCCAGAGGTCAGCCGCCACCGTGGCCGGTAAGCGCGCTTCAGCCGCGGCGCGTTTTAGTTCCGAGCGCCAATTATTGGAAAGCTGGAAGGCCATCATCCGCCCCCAAAGGACGGAGTCGACCGGCGCCCAAGGTTCAGGATCGTATCCCAAAATCAAAAAGGCAGGTGGCCAGGGTCCGCTGTGCTGTTCCATGAAGGCGTTGACACCGTCGCTGTAGCTTTCAAGTAAAGCCACAACTTCAGGCGATAGCCGGGCCAAATTTTCCTCTGCAACACGCTTCAGTCCCAAGGTGCGCATAAAGCGGTCGACCGGTACGGTTGCGCTGCCAATGACCTCAGATAGGCGGCCAGAGCCCGTGCGGCGCCAAAAATCCATCTGCCAGAGGCGATCTTGCGCATGGGCAAAGCCGAGCGCGAAGGCAGCATCCAGCTCGTTATCAGCCTTGATCTTGACCAAACCCATGGCATCACGCGTGATATCTACCGACGCGCTTAGACCGGCTACAGAAATTTCACCATCACTTTTCGGCAGACTTCCGCGCAGCCAAAGCCAGCCGCCCCCTAAGGCTGTCATGATCACAAAGCCTGAGATCATTAAAAAGGCGGGGATTGGGCGCTGGAAAATAGACATAAAAAGGGTGCTCGTTTCTCTGAGAATTTTTTTGCTTCTTTTCTATCCCCGTCATAGTGACGGCGGTCAAGCCTTGCGGTGTCCCGTTACCCCGATAACTATAGACCAGATTTTTTGCTTGGGGATTCACATCAATGTCAGCAGCAAGCTCCAGAAAAGTCATCATTGCCGCGTTTATCGGAAATTTTGCCATTGCGGTCACGAAATTCGCGGCCGCCGCTTATACTGGCAGCTCCGCGATGTTGAGTGAAGGTATTCACTCCCTCGTCGATACGGGCAATCAGGGTCTGCTGTTATATGGCTTGAAGCGATCATCGCGCCCTGCAGATGAAAAACATCCTTTTGGCTATGGCCGCGAGCTTTATTTTTGGGCCTTTGTCGTTGCGATTCTAATTTTCTCCATTGGTGCCGGCGTCTCTCTTTATGAGGGCTATCACAGAGTTTTGCATCCGCAGCCGGTTCGAAACCCCTTCGTCAACTTCGCTGTTCTTGGGCTCGCGATGGTCTTTGAAGGAAGCGCTTGTTATGTCGCGTTTAAGGAATTTAACGCTCAACGCGGAAATGAGGGGATGCTGACAGCAGTACGCATTAGCAAGGATCCGTCGATCTTCACCGTACTGTTGGAAGATGCCGCAGCCATGACGGGCCTGGTCATCGCGATGATAGGGCTTTTGCTGGCAGAAATTTTGGATATGCCAGTCCTGGATGGCCTCACCTCCATGGCGATTGGGTGCATTTTGGCGGGAACCGCAATCTTTCTTGCCTATGAGACCAAGGAGCTTCTCATCGGTGAAGGCGCAAGCCCCGAGATAGTCGAGGGCGTGCGTCGTACCTTGGCCGGCCAGGCGAACGTGGAGCGGGTGAATGAGGTCCTAACCCTCCACCAAGGCCCCCATGATGTATTGGTAACCATTAGTGTCGATTTTAAGGATTCGGTGGCAGCCGACCGTGTGGAGGACGCTGTTTCAGAAATTGAAGGTCAGATTCGTGCGGACTTTCCGATTGTGCGCCGGGTCTTCGTCGAGGTGCAATCTTGGTCACGCCATGTGGAAAGTCTAAAAAACCGCTAGGCACGGTCTTATTTGAACTCCACCTCAATAAAACTGAAGGGGTAGTCGTTCGCGTTAATCACGTCATGCTCCACACCGGCCTGGCGGAAATAGCTGACGCCCTCTTGAAGTTCGCCGGTGGTTTCTTCGCCGTCAGGGCCGATGAGCTTTAGTTTCCCCGTGGTGCGCGGGATGATCACATAGTCGAATTCATGGCGGTGATAGCCCGTCGCAGCCTCTGGTGCGAAATGCCACTCGGTGACCCGCGTTCGGTCATTATCGATTTGAATAGTCGGTGTCGCCTTTTTCATTTCTACCTTAACTCTTCAATTTGTTTATGGTTCAGTTTCATGATTGTAGAATGAACGCTGATAAGGAGTGGTCAAGGAAGAACGCCCCTGCCTTGACCGCAAAATAGCTAGGGTCAGGACCCATTAATCGGACAGGCGCGGCGTGATAAAGACAGAAAGAAAGACTCGCCACCTCAGACGATCTGCTCAGAGAACGAATGAGGCTACTTTCTCAGAGCTTCTGCCTTTCACGGGTCCGCAAATCTCATGGCGGCATCGAGTGCAAGGCCCTTCGCAACGCTCCCGAACGCATCACCTGCAATGAGGCGTCCGTTGGGTATTGCCGCGGCGATGGTCTGCCGCACTAAAGGCATTCTGGTAGCACCGCCGGTGAGAAACACCGCTGACACCGCGTCGGGTGTCAAGCCAGCTATCCGCAGCACATCATCGATGCGAGATCGTATACGATGGAGGCTGCTGGCGACGGCTGCCTCGAGCTGTGTTCGAGTAATCTCCAGGGAGATGTCGGCGGCGCAATCGACGAGATTGAGCGTGGCGAGATCGGCTTGCGACAGCTCGATTTTGGCAGATTCGACACCTGCCAACAGTTCGTGGCCTTTGCGCTGCTCGAGCACGGCCAGCAGCCGCTTGATCTTCTCTGGCTCTGCCGAGTCCCGCAAGACGCCACGGACTTCGCTCAGCACCTTCGGATCGTAGAGAAAGCTAATCATGTGCCAGGTGGCTAGGTCGCGAAAATACCACGATGGCGCATCCAATCCATCGCGACGAAGAGGACTACGCAGGCCGAGTGCCGGCATAACTCTCGCTAGTGCCAACTGTCTGTCGAAATCCGTGCCGCCAATGTGTACGCCGGCAAATCCGAGAATGTCTTGGCGCCGGTCAATCGATCGCGCACGCTCGGGGGAGACCCGCACGACCGAGAAATCCGAGGTGCCGCCACCAATGTCCGCCACGAATACAATCTGCTCGGAATTGACGCTCTGCTCGTAGTCGAGGGCAGCCGCGATCGGCTCGAACTGAAAGGCGATCCTCTCGAAGCCCGCGGCCCGGGCAGCCGCCTCAAGTTGCCGCTCAGCCGCGGCATCGGCTTCGGGATCGTCGTCGACAAAGAACGCCGGACGGCCGAGAACCACGCTCGTCGGCGGCGCACTAAGATTTTCGCCAGCCGCAGAACGCAAGAACCTGAGAAACGCAGTAATGATCTCGCCAAAGACATAGCGCCTTCGCTTGACCTGCGTTGTTTCCTCGAAAAGTTTGGTGCCGAGCGAGCTCTTAATTGCGCGCAAATAGCGGCCGGGCTCGCGCGCGAAATAGCGCTCGAGAGCATCGTGGCCGAACGTTGTCGAATCGTCGTCGAAGCTGAAGAACAGGGCCGTTGGCACAGACGTCGCGCCATTCCGGATGGGTAACAGATGAGGCCCCTCCGCGTCGCAGATGCCGACGGAGGAGTTTGAAGTGCCAAAATCTATGCCGTACGCAAGTGTCATTCTCTGTGCTCCGGTCATCGTGTTGTTTTTTCGGCGGTAGCGATGTCCAGCTCTCGGACGGCCGGTTTGCTTGGCGGGATGCCATGCACACCGCGAGCGCCAAGTTCTCCATGCTGGAGAGTGCTGGATTGCGCCATCGATTGCGAAGGAGCCCGACTATCTCCGGATTTAACCCCTTGACAAGTCTACAATTTTTTCTCAAAATCCGGTTTATCCGGAAAATTCAGATAAAAATGGAAACGTAGGCGAAATGCGGGTCCGGTCTCAACCTTCTCGCCGCCATCACCATCTACTGGAATACAGACCACCTTGGTTGTGCCGTCGCGGAGCGCAAACGGGCAGGCATCGACTGCCCGCCAGAGCTTCTGGCCCATATCTCGCCACTCGGGTGGGCCCACATCCTTCTCACCGGGGAATACAGGTGGCCAATACGGTGATCAAACCCCTTAGCGTACTATCCTGCCCCCCTACCGGAGCAGACCCCCTAAAAGCCTCGGCCCGCCGCTGCGTCAAGCCAGCTAGATCTGATTCATAAACCATTCAATGTACGCTTTCGTCTTAGCGAAAAATATGCACGATGATGGCGCCGCCATAAGACTGGCATGTCAGCGCCATAAGAGTGGCATGATCGTGGGTTCAATTTTTGCTTTGGGGCGATTCAATGACGATTGAGAGTGAGGTTAAGGCGGCAGCGATTACGCTTGAGGAATTCAATGCGATCTGTGCACGAGATGCGCCGTTTCTCGAACTCTATGGGTTTGTTACGACCGAAATTGCCTTCGGGACTGCGCGTGTGGAAATGCCTGCTGGTCCGAGCCATATCAGGCCTGGTGGAACCATTAGTGGCCCTGCGCAAATGGCGTTAGCGGATTTTGCGCTTTACGCTGCGGTTTTAGGGGCGATTGGTTCTGTGCCTCTCGCGGTTACCACAAATCTATCCGTCAATTTTCTGCGTAAGCCGCATCCTGGAACTTTGGTGGCTGAGGCGCGCCTGATAAAGCTCGGCAAACGCTTAGCGGTTGGTGATGTCTTCATTCATGGAGAAGCTGAAGGCGAGCCTTGTTGCCACGTCACAGGCACCTATTCGATTCCGCCGCGCTAGGGACAATTTTTCGGATCGGGAAAATCGGGCTGTTTCAAATAACTGTAATTGGGGTATTATAATACCTTAGCTGTAACATCATTGAATTTTAATCGTTTTTTTGATTGACAGCCCCCAAAGTGGTGACTAAAAACCCCCTCCAGCGCTAGAGGGGCTAATTGTGGTTCTTCTAGCATATTTGTTTTCTCACACGATGAAATTTGGGGACAGGCATGAAAACCTACTCCGCCAAGGCGTCGGAGATAGAAAAGAAGTGGTTTGTTATCGATGCCGATGGCGTCGTGTTGGGCCGCTTAGCGACGCAGATCGCCATAATTCTCCGGGGCAAGCACAAGACGACCTTTACACCGCACTTGGATTGCGGCGACAACGTCATCGTTATCAACGCCGAAAAAGTGGCGCTGACCGGACGTAAGTTGAGCGATAAGAAGTACTTCTGGCACACAGGCTACCCCGGCGGCATCAAAGAGCGTACGGCTGGCCAGATCTTGGAAGGGAAGCATCCCGACCGGGTCGTCTCGAAAGCCGTTGAGCGCATGATCACCAGCAACCGTCTGGGCCGTCAGCAGTTGAAGAACTTGCGTGTCTACGCTGGCTCTGAGCATCCGCACGAGGCGCAGCAGCCTGAAGTGCTCGATATCGCCGCCCGCAACCCCAAGAATAAGAGGAGTGCTTAAGGCATGTCCGAGGAAACTCAGACCCTCTCCGATCTCTCCGAATTGGGCAGCGCTGCAGGTATCACTGAAGAGGCAGCCGCCACGCCGGAACCCAAGCGCGATGCCCAAGGCCGTGCTTATGGCACGGGCAAGCGTAAAAACGCCATTGCTCGCGTTTGGATTAAGCCCGGTATTGGCCGGATCACGGTGAATGACCGGGACCAGGAAGTCTTCTTCGCGCGCCCCGTCTTGCGCATGGTGTTGGGCCAGCCTTTCGAGGCGGCCAACCGCAAGGACCAGTTCGATGTGGTTTGCACCGTCTCCGGTGGCGGCCTTTCCGGTCAAGCAGGGGCTGTGCGTCACGGTATCTCAAAGGCGCTGCTTGCCTACGAGCCTGAGCTGCGCCCTGTCTTGAAGGCAGGCGGGTTCTTGACCCGTGATTCGCGCGTTGTCGAGCGTAAAAAGTACGGTAAGGCTAAAGCACGCAAGTCCTTCCAGTTCTCGAAGCGCTAATCGGCGATTTTGATTTGTTAAAAAGGGCTGCGGGGGCTTCTCCCTGCGGCCCTTTTTGCATTTTGGTGCTGTACTATGACTAGGTTTCAAATTCGCGAAGCTCGAAATAGCGATTCGGCAGCCGTGATCGATTTGATCGCAGCTACTTATTTGGAATACCCGGATTGCCAGCTGGATGTGGAGGCTGATGAGCCGCAACTTCTTCAGCCCGCGAGCTATTACGAATCGAAGGGCGGAAAATTCTGGGTTGTGGAAGCGGATGAGGGCGCGGTCGTTGGCTCTATTGCCTGCGTGCCGGTGCCGGGTGGGTGCCAGCTCTATAATCTCTATGTTTCCCCGCAGATGCGTGGCTCTGGCCTCGCGCATAAGCTTTTTGAACAGGCTCATGCCTACGCTCACGAACGAGAAGCAGGCGCTATCATCCTTTGGACCGATATCCGCTTTGAACGGGCACATCGGTTTTATGAACGTCTGGGTTTCAAGAGAGGTCCGATGCTACGTTCACTCGCCGATGAAAGCTGGAGTGTCGAATACTTCTATCGCTTGAACTTAGGTTAGATCTGGTTCGCTGCTTTGCGGTCCGCTATGTTTGTGCCAAATGTGGTCGGATGAATGGGGATAGGTGGATTAGAGATCCATGAAGCACGAGCGACACTGCCATAAATGCGGCGATGGGCTGATGATCGATCAGGACATTTGTCAGTCTTGCGGGGCGAACAATCCGCTCCCTGTACCTTGGTATACTTGGGTGGTAGGGCCGATTATGGTGGCGATCCTTGCTTATTTCCTCGTCGATTTCGATGCTTTAAAACGCTATTTGGATTTCGAGTGAAATCTGCCTTTTTGATCCATTTTCGGAGGTATAGCGCGAAATGGTCGGCTTGATCCTGCCTTTTAAGGGTATTACGCCAAAGATCCACCGCGATGCTTTCATTGCTGAGAACGCAGTGATCATCGGCGATGTTGAGATCGGCCCTGGCGCTTCGATCTGGTATGGCTGTGTTGTACGCGGTGATGTGAACCGCATTCGTATCGGGGCGAACACCAATCTGCAGGATGGAACGGTCGTCCACTGCAATCATGACCCAAATGGCGATTACCGGGAAACAGGCGGCGGAATGCCAACCTTAATCGGCGATAACGTGGTTATCGGTCATATGGCGCTGATCCATGCCTGCACGCTTGAGAGTGACTGTTTCATCGGCATGCGTGCCGTGGTGATGGATAAGGCCGTGGTTGAAAGCGGTGCCATGGTCGCTGCGGGCGCCTTGATCAGTCCCGGTAAAACAGTGGTATCCGGCCAACTATGGGCTGGCACACCTGCCAAATACCGTAGGGATCTAAGCCCTGAGGAGCTGGGAAATTTCGATTATCTAGCTCGCGTCTACATCGGCTTAGGCGCTGATTATTTGTCAGGTGCGACCAAATCTGAGTGAAGCTGAAGTCAGTCTGTGGCCTTCACACGAACAAACGACCCCGGCGCAGACTCAAGGACGGGTAAAGCACCGGACCCCGGCACGCGTGGTTCAACCTTTGCACCGCTTTTCCGCGCAGCCCAAGCGGCCCATTCCGGCCACCAAGATCCGTCATGCTGCTTGGAACCTTCCAGCCATTTTTCAGCCGCCTTGGGTGTCTTCGCATTGGTGCGATAGCCATATTTACCTGCAGCCGGGGGATTGATCACCCCAGCGACGTGGCCAGAAGCAGACAAGATGAACTTCGAAGGCCCTGAAACTAACTGGGTCAGAGCATAAGTCGCATCCCAAGGCGAAATGTGGTCTTCATCCGCGGATACCATACAGATCGGTGCCTTTATCTTGGCGAGGTCAATCGGTTCGCCAAGCAAGGTAAGTCCACCGGGTTCGCGCAGTAAATTCTCGTGATACATCTTCCTTAGATAGTAGGAGTGCATGGCGGCAGGCATGCGCGTGGAATCGCTATTCCAATAAAGCAGATCGAAGGGGAAGGGGTCTTTTCCCAGAAGGTAGTTGTTTACAACGAAAGACCAAATCAGATCATTGGCGCGCAACATATTGAAGGTTGTCGCCATTTCGCTGCCTTCAAGGAAACCTCGCTCGTTCATCTTCTTTTCAAGGGCTTCGAGCTGAACCTCATCGATAAATATACCGAGCTCGCCCGGATTTGTGAAGTCCGTCAAGGTCGTCAGGAACGTTGTAGATTTAACGCGCGTATCGCCCTTTGCAGATAGGTATGCCTGCGCACAGGCCAAAAGGGTACCGCCCAGACAATAACCAACCGCGTTGACGTCTTTTTCACCGGTAGCTCTTTTGATCGCATCGAGGGCAGCCAGGATTCCGTCTTGGAGGTAATCCTCGAAGGATTTGTCCGCCAATTTCGAATCCGGATTGACCCAAGAGACAATGAAGACGGTAAAGCCTTGATCGACCGCCCATTTGATGAAGGAATTCTTCTCGCGGAGATCGAGGATGTAATACTTGTTAATCCAAGGCGGCACGATGAAGAGCGGGCGCTTATAGACCTTCTCGGTCGTCGGCTCATATTTAAGAAGCTGCATGAGTTCGTTTTGATAAACCACAGCCCCCTTGGTCATTGCAATATTGCGGCCGAGTTCGAAGGCTTCGCTATCGGTCATACGGATGCGCAGCATCCCTTTGCCGTTATCGAGATCTTCAAGAAGGTTTTGCAGACCTTTAAGGAGATTTTCCCCATGGCTATCGACGGTGGCGCGGAGCACTTCAGGATTTGTCATAGCGAAGTTCGAGGGGGAGAGGGCATCCATGAATTGACGGGTATAAAAATCAACCTTCTTTGCCGTTCGTTCATCGAGGTCTTCGACTTGTGACACCGTAGACTGCATCCAACGCGCGCTAAGCAAATAAGATTGTTTTATAAAGTCGAAGAGCTGATTTTCCTCCCAAGCATCATCCTTAAAGCGCCGGTCATCGTCCTCGGGACGGACCACCGGTGCCACCTCTTCACCCATGAGGCGCTGTGCGGCGTTCTGCCAAAGCGACATGTGGTCTTGCCAAAGGTCGATCTGCGCATTTACCAATTGTGACGGGTCGGCCATGAGCTGTGCGGTCATACGCATAAAAGCTGCACCGATGTTAAGCGGATCGAAGTCGGGAAAGTCCGTTTCTTGGGCCTGGCGGGCGAGGAAGTCTTGAACGATTCTCTGGCTGCGCCCTGCGATATCATGCAGGGTTTCGTGGAGTTCCGCAGCGCCGAAATCGTCTTGGCGCATACCTGATTGCTCATTCATATTAGGGCCGATCCTCGGATGAAGGCTGAAAGGTTTGTTTGGTCCTTGGCGTATTCGATGAAAGCACTTTCAAGCGGGCGTTATGCTGCAATGCAACATAAGCAACTTTTCCGTTGGGTCAAGTCGTGTCGACTATTCGATATTTCTAATGTGTAGCGGGGAAATGTTATAAAGTCCCCTTCTTTTGGGAGATATTTCTGGAGTATTGGGCGCCGCTCGGCTAAGAGGTGCGCCATCAGTTCTCTTAGACAAATTCGATAGATACACCT
>CAXMNO010000162.1:0-4591 GCA_964194655.1 uncultured Acidimicrobiia bacterium | reverse complement strand
AGCATCGACGCTTTGATCTTCAAGTGCCATGGTGTGGCGGGTCTTCTTGAGGCGTTGCCGCGCTTTGGCCCTAACGCGTTTTTCGACGGTCTCTTGGAGCGGCACGTCTGGTACCAGGGCGTAAACCAGACGGCAATCAAGCGCCTCGGCTGCGCGCCTTAGGGAGTTGAGCGTAATGCGGCCGCTCAACTCCGCCTGCTCGATTTCGACCATGCTTGATTGGCTCAGACTTATGCGCTTGGCAAATTGACGTGTCGTCAGGCCGAGTGCTTCGCGGATCGCCTTGATCCAGCCGCGCGGCGGACGTGCCATTACATCGCTTTTTTGTAATGGAATCAGCTTTTTATCGAGTTGTCGCCGGGCTGTTGCCCGTTCCGTCGCCTTCATTTTGATCGCCTATATCCTATCAAAGTCACTCCATTTGATAGGATATATTCGATCAAACATCAAGTATTTGATTGGAAATAACCGATCAAAAAATAAATACCTAGTAATATAAGTACGATTGTTTGAGGCGATTTACCAGAAAACTCCAGGTCTTGCTGGGCGAGCGAGGAGACGTCAATTCTTGGCGGAAGGCCTACATGATCGCCAACCGCGCGCCTCGCAAAGTCGGCGGCATCGTCCTTGGCCACATCTTGAATGTGAAAGGCACCATTAGGCCGAAGTGACGGTGGCGTGGTTGTTATGTGCTTCCAGGCGTGCGCCGCTTTGTCTCCGCCGTTGGCGGGCCTGGCGATTTGGGCGATACTGTGGAAGCGCTTGAGGGTGCCTGCAAGGCATTCAAATCTTAGAAGCAAAAACAAGAAAAGCTGGAGGGACGGCGATGGATAAGGAACGTTTCGATAAAGGTATGGCAAACCGCAAAGAGGTCTTGGGCGCCGAATATGTTGAGAAGTCTCTGGCGGGGGCCGCCCCCTTCGCACGCGAATTTCAGGAGCTTCTGACTGAATACTGCTGGGGTGCGGTTTGGGGCGATGAGACGCTTGATAAGAAAACCCGCTCCATCATCAACGTCTCGATGATTGCGGCCTTAAACCGTATGCACGAGTGGGAGCTGCACTTCAAAGGCGCGCTCAAGAACGGTGTCTCGCGCGATGAGCTAAAGGCGATCATCAATCAGATCGCAATCTACTGCGGCGTTCCGGTCGCGGTCGAATGTCACCGCATCGCGAAGAAGGTCTTCGCCGAACTTGATGGGGAGGGTTGAATGTCACTCCCCCAACGCATGCGAGCTATGGTGCTAACAGGCCATGGCGGCCTTGATAGGCTCCGCTACCGCGAGGATGTTCCCGTTCCGGAACCGGCAGCCGGTGAGGTTCTGATCGAAGTTCTTGCTTGCGGTATGAACAACACGGATATCAACACCCGCATCGGCTGGTATTCAAAGAAAGTCACTGAAGGAACAACGGCTGAAGGTGGCGCCTCGGGCTTTGCCGAAGTTGATGACGACGACAGCTCCTGGGGCGGCGCCGACATTGTGTTCCCACGCATTCAAGGCGCGGATGTCTGCGGGCGCATTGTATCCCTGGGTTCGGGCGCGCCTGATGATCTTTTGGGCAAGCGCGTCCTCATAGATACCTGGATCCGCGACTGGAACGACCCAGAGAATATGGAGAAAGCCCGCTACTTTGGCTCCGAGTTAGATGGCGGCTTTGCCGAATACACGAAGGCACCTGTGACAAACGTCCATGTTATTGAGAGCGATTTGTCAGACGCAGAGCTCGCGACCTTCGCAACCTCCTCCATCACGGCTGAGAATCTGCTGGTCCAGGGCCGTGTGGGTGCGGGTGACGTGGTTCTGATTCCCGGTGCCTCGGGCGGCGTGGGATCTGCTTTAATACAGTTGGTGCGTCGGCGCGGTGGTGTGCCTGTTGCGCTAACCAGTCCGTCAAAGGCCGATGCCGTGAAGGAAATCGGTGCGGAGGCCGTTTTGCCGCGCGAACCGGAGGATTTGGGCGTTGCCTTGAAGGCAGCCATAGGACAAGACAAAGTCGACGTGGTTGCCGACGTCGTGGGCGGACCCCTTTGGCCGCAGATGATCGAGGTTTTGCGGCGCCAAGGCCGCTATACCTGCTCAGGTGCGATTGCGGGTCCGATTGTGGAATTCGATCTGAGGACCTTTTACCTAAATGACTTGATCTTCACCGGGGCGACAATCGTCCCTCCAGGGCTGTTTCGCGATCTTGTCAGCTATATTGAGCGCGGAGAAATCAAGCCCTTGCTTGCAGGCACATTCCCGCTGGAATCCCTGCGTGAGGCTCAAGAGGCTTTCCTTAAGAAGCAGCATATCGGCAATTTCGTGATTGTGCCGCACTAGAGCGCTTTCAGCAAAAGTGTGTGCGGTTTTGCGCCCGCAAAGCGCGTGACAACAATGACCTAGAGCACGTTTAATGATTTGGAAATTATTAAACGGGCTCTAGCGGTTAGGTAAGGGGGTTTCATGCGGAGCAACCTGGCTTCGCCATGACATGTTGACGAAGGATACAGCCTCCGGCGGCGCGCGAAACGAGGGTGGGGTCAGCCACGCACCGGACCCACCCGGCCTTGGCTCCGAACCAAATTTGGATACCCTCGGAGATCCAATTTCCATCTACAACTCTTAGGGCCTAGCAGCTCTCGAAGATGTTATGTCTTTTAGCCAGATATGATTGTGGCTCTTAAATTCTCTCGCTAGACTCCGCGCACTGGTTCTGCCAGTCAAGGTCACAAAATGCATAACGGAAGCGCGTACGCATTACGAGGGAATTTCATGAAAAAAATACTTATAGCAATTGTTCTCCTGATGCTCTTGGCTGGCGGGGGATTCTTGGGTCTGGATTATTAAGCCCGCCAAGAAGCCATCCGCCGCGTCGATGCCACGCTTCAATCGCTTCCGAACGACATTGAAACGTCCCGCGGTGAAGTGCGTTATGCCTTCTTGAGTGACACGTTACAGATTGACGATCTCGTCTTGACAGTCCCCCTCGGTAAGAAGACCGAACTCCGCGTGGCACGGCTGACTCTCTCTGATTTAGGAGAAATGAGCGATGGCCGGATTTCTATAGGACACTTCGTTGCAAGCGGTGTTGAAACATCGATCGAAGATTTTTCTTTCTCCAACCCGCAGTTAAATCAAGAAGCGAGCGTCTCAGGAACAGGAAAGATCGGCAGTTACGAAGGAGATGGCGTTATCATTGCGTCTGACTATGCCGAAACCTGGGCCACAGTTATGCTGGCTCCGCTGTCCGGCGGGCAGACCGAAATCTCATCACAAATGATCGAGGCCTTAAGTGCGGGCTTTGCCTTCGATTCGCTCGTGACGCGGGATTACCAAGCAGATTTTCAATTAGTCATACGGCAAGGAGGGAATGCGCCCGTTTCTTTGGACTACTCGCTTTCAATGCCCGAATCTAGGCTTGACGGTTATAAGGATGGCCGGCTGGATTCTATGACTTTCGCATCTTTCGATGTAGATATAAAAAACGATGGCCAACTCAGTCCTGAAGTCCGCGGGCTCCAACTATCTGTCACGAGCGGCGCTGGTACGATAAATGGTATGGATGTCGCCAACAGCCTGCGTCTTTACTCAGCAATCGATGCTGGCGCGGCGCCTGTCCCGCTTCTAGGCGATTTCAAAATTGCCAATCTTTCCTACGATATCAAAACTGCAGCGCCCTATACCGACCTCACACTTGCGTTCGACAGTATCGCTATGGCCGATTATCGTTTGCGTCCGGGCTATTTCACACAGTTGAATTTGCTAGAACAGAGCTCTGATCTGAAGCGCATCCCGGACAACCTTAAAGGCCTTATTGAAAGCTATTATCTTGGTCGGTTTGAATTTTCAGGCATGTCTTTCCACTCTAAAGACGTAACAGTGCCACAAGTCGATATTGGACACCTTTTGGTCGAAAAATTTGAAGGTGCTCGCCTTGAGAAAGTACTGCTGGAGGGATTCAGCATCGCCGCACCGGGGCAAGGCAAGTTTAGATTGGTCGCTCTTGAAGTTGGTGGCTTCGATTATACTGGTTTTATGGAGCACCTGCGGACGATTTCCGAATCTAACATTTGGCCGCGCGGCAGTCTGCCAACAGTGGATCTTTTCCGGGTTTCCGGGCTTGATGTCGATGTCCCGCAAGGTAAATTCGCGCTTGGAAATTTCCTCGCGGAGACGAGTGATTATTACCAGTCTGTCGCCATCGAAGGCCATATGGAGTTGACAAACCTCACTTTTGATTTGGGGGGCTTAAACGACCAAGGGCAAATAGCCTCTGCTGTCACAGGTGTAGATGTCCTCGATATCTCCATGAACATGGACCATAGCTGGGACATCCCAGGTAAGGTTATGGATCTGAAAAATATCACCTTAACCTTGAATGGATTGGGGGAGATCTCTCTCGACCTTTCTATCGCTGGTGTGGGTGATGCGATCGTTGCCATCATACATGGCGACCAGACGGGCTTGAGTGAAGCCGATACTTTGAGGCTCGCGCTAAAATCCGCGCGGATTACGTACAAGGACCAAGGCCTTTTATCGAGGTTCTATGAAACCATGGCGGCGCTACAAGGGCTAACGCCCGATCAAGTACGCGCGGGCTTTGTTGCTGAA
>CAXMNO010000161.1:0-2848 GCA_964194655.1 uncultured Acidimicrobiia bacterium | reverse complement strand
TTGGCCACCGCACGCTCGAATAGTTGCGATCTTGCCGATAAGCGAGGGGCTGGGCCAGTGGGAGGTGCCAGACGGTTATTAAGGTGTTTGCCGTCTGCGAGAAGTTCGCGAGGCAATTCGCTGCTGACATAGGTGCCGCTGCCGACATGCCCTTCGAGATAGCCTTCGGACATCAGCTTGTCATAGGCTTGCACGACAGTTGTTCGGGAAACCGCAAGCTCTTGTGCGAGGCGCCGCGTTGCAGGCAAACGCAGGCCCGGATCCAGGTTACCGGAAAGGACCAGATCGCGGATGCCATCATAGACTTGCATATGGATCGGGGTGGGCGATTTATGATCAATGGTAATGGCTTCCAGCACCACGCCGCCGGGCTGCTTTGGCATTCGGATCGATCCTCGCAATGATTCTAAATTGGATTATCTTTTTCTCATTTTTAAAGAGAAAAGCAAATCCAATATTTGAGGCGTGGTGTTATTGGTAGACTGGTAAGAATGTGCCTTAATACCACCCTTGGGTAAGCACGAATCGATATGGGGTGAGAGAGGGAGCAGCCTGCGTGTTCGATAATTATCCGCGTGACATGATTGGCTATGGCCGCAGCGCGCCCGATCCGAAATGGCCGGGTGATGCGCGTATCGCAGTCCAGTTCGTGATCAACTACGAAGAAGGCGGCGAGAATAATATCCTCCACGGTGATGAGGCTTCAGAGGCCTTTCTTTCAGAAATTGTCGGTGCCGCCCCCTGGCCGGGCCAGCGTCATCTCAACATGGAATCGATCTATGAATACGGCAGCCGCGCAGGCTTTTGGCGCCTATGGCGGCTTTTCATGGAAAGAGGTTGCCCGGTCACGGTTTACGGCGTTGCCATGGCGCTTGGCCGCAACCCTGAGGCGGTCGCAGCGATGCAGGAAGCCAACTGGGAAATTGCCAGTCATGGTTTGAGGTGGATTGAGTATAAGGACTTTAGCGAAGATCAAGAACGCCATCACCTGGAAGAGGCTATCCGCATCCACCGCGAGGTGACGGGCGAACGGCCGTTTGGCTGGTATACCGGGCGGTGCAGCGAGAATACCCGCAAGATTGTGATGGAAGATGGCGGGTTTCTTTACGATTCTGATTCTTACGCGGATGATTTGCCCTATTGGGTGGAAGGCCCCGAGGGTCCGCATTTGGTGATCCCTTACACGCTCGATGCCAACGATATGCGCTTTGCATCGCCGCAGGGGTTTAATTCGGGGGACCAGTTCTATGCTTATTTGAAGGACACCTTCGACGTCCTTTATGGCGAGGGAGAGGTCGCGCCTAAGATGATGTCGGTTGGTTTGCACTGCCGTCTGACAGGCCGTCCCGGTCGGGCTGCAGCCTTGGCGCGCTTCCTCGATTATATTGGAAATCATGACAATGTCTGGCTTTGTCGCAGGATCGATATTGCCCGGCACTGGCACAAATATTTCAAACCATGAGGATTTTGATGTGATGAGTGGTGAAAAAGGCATTGTCGCCCAACCATCAACAAAAGGCGATGCGCTGGCCAAGCGTTACGTCGATCTGGCTCTGCCACGTCTTGGCAGTGAGGTGGTCTTTGCCAGCGATGATTTCTTTGCCAATAAGTCGCGGATGATCGACCCAGCGCCTGCGGTTTTCTATCCAGATCTTTACGACGAAAATGGAAAATGGATGGACGGCTGGGAAAGCCGGCGCAAGCGCGAGGCAGGCAACGATTACGCGATTGTTAGGCTGGGGCGGCCGGGCAAAATTCGCGCGGTTGATTTCGACACTAGTCACTTCACCGGCAATTTTCCGCCTGCGGCTTCCCTTGATGGCTGCGTGTGTGCGGATGATGTACCGGGGCCTGGCACTGAATGGCACGAAATCGTGCCTGCCACGAGTTTGCAAGGAAATAGCCACCACATCGCAACTTGCGAGGATAAAGGGATTTGGACCCACGTTCGCCTCAACATCTATCCCGACGGCGGCATGGCACGCCTGCGCCTTTATGGTGAAGTGCATGTGAACTGGGACGAGGTTTCTGGGGCTGAGGAACTCGATCTTGCCTCACTTCTGCTAGGCGCGCGCGCCATCGCATGGAGTGATGCGCATTATGGTTCGCCGAATTTTATCCTGGCTCCCGGGCGCGGCATAAATATGGGCGATGGTTGGGAAACACGCCGCCGCCGGGAACCTGGCAACGACTGGATCATTGTGGAACTCGCACATCCAGGTGAGGTCTCAAACCTCCTCGTCGATACAGCGCACTATAAGGGCAATTTTCCCGCAGGCTGCTCCATTCAAGCGGCAAACGTGACAGGCGGCACAACAGAGTCGATTATCACGCAATCGATGTTCTGGCCAACGCTTCTGCCGGAGCAGCCGCTTACCATGGATGCCGAGCATCATTTTGCGGAGGAGGTCGAGAAACTAGGCCCGATCAGCCATGTTCGCTTGAATATTATCCCCGATGGCGGCATCAGCCGTCTTAGGGTCTTTGGGCGCCTGGTCAAGTAAATGGCTATTCAGTTAGAAATGGAACCCCTGACACGTGAAGCTTTCGCGCCCTATGGTGATGTGATTGCGTGCGATGAGGCAGCTAAGCACTTCGCAATCAATGAAGGCACGACCGAGCGGTTTCATGACCTGGCCCGCGTGGATGTGGCTGATGGGGAGGGAAGCGCCCTCATCAATATCTTTCGCGCTCAGCCGCGCCAACTCCCTATGACCCTGACCATGATGGAGCGCCATCCGCTTTCCAGCCAAGCCTTCATTCCCCTTTCAAAGCGGCCCTATCTGGTCGTCGTTGCCCCGCGGGGGGAGGGTATCGAGACAAACGAGCTTAAAGCCTTTCTTGTGGA
>CAXMNO010000160.1:0-3318 GCA_964194655.1 uncultured Acidimicrobiia bacterium | reverse complement strand
GGCAGCAAAAATCCCCCCAGCTATTGTGGGTGCAGGTGGCACCCTTGCCTTGGAAAGTGCGCGACAAGCAAGTGAAATGGGCTTTATCGAGCCGTTGCTGGTCGGTGCACCAGCAGAGATTTGGGCGGCGGCTGAGGAGATTGCTTGGGACATCTCCGGTTTCGAAATGATCGCAAGCGAGGGGGAAGCAGAAACGGCGGCACTTGGCGTGTCGCTTGCGCGCATCGGCCAAGCAAAAGCCCTCATGAAGGGCCAAATTCACACCGATCAACTGATGAAGGCCGTTGTTAGTAAGGAAAGCGGCTTGCGCACGGAAAGGCGTCTTAGCCACCTCTTTTACATGACGATACCGGGTCGCGAAGGTGCGGTTTCCATAACCGACGCGGCGGTGAACGTTGCCCCAAACGCCGAACAACGACTTGAGATCTTAAAAAACGCGGTTGAGCTCCATCACACTCTAGGCCAAACCCGCCCGAAAGCAGCCGTTCTCTCTGCCACGGAAACACCTATCGCCTCGATGCCTTCAAGCCAGCAAGCAGCGGAGATTGCTGCACGCGCGATGGCAGGTGCCATAGAGAATGCCGATGTCGAGGGGCCCATGGCGCTCGACCTCGCAGTGTCGCCGCGAGCAGCAGAAATCAAGGGCGCAAAGGGTGTGGTTGTAGGCCAAGCGGATATTCTCCTGGTTCCTAATATTGAGACCGGAAACGCCCTCTTCAAAGGCATGGTCTACTATATGAGTGCCAATGCAGCCGGTATCGTTTTAGGCGCAAAGGTTCCGATCGTCTTAACTTCGCGAGCAGATCCACCTGAGGCCCGTCTGGCAGCGATGGCCTTGGCAAGCGTGTCGGCCACGCGAGGCTGATTTGGGCAGGGTATCGGCCCAATCGGCAAATTCTTTTCGCAATATTTTGAGCACATAAAGGAATTCGCAAGAGAATATATGCATCTTCATAGACAGAGATGATGTTTTTATGGACCTCGCTAACCGTGTCACAGAGCGAACAGATTGACGAAAGCGGCTTAGCGTGTGCGCCTTGCCCGGTTGAGGCTGGCGACCTGTTGGCCGAGCAAATTCAAGGCAAAAACATCAATGAGATTTCCTACCTCGCGACTGATTATCTGAATCATTTCGGCGAAATTATCATGCTGATCGAGATGGCGGTTATGATGCCGGAGTGCCGTGAAGATGCACTTGCATGGGAACCCAAAAGTTACTGCGATCATTTTCTTGGCAGCGGGCTATCGGCGCCTGATGTTTACATTGCTGCCTATGAGGCCGCTCCCATAGAGTATCGTTTTCCCTTCGATGAAGCGGTCGAAAAGATGACGAGCCTTGCCCACGAGGGCATCCATAAATTGGGATTGTCAGAAGAAGTCGATGAACGCGCTAGTGTTCAAATTACCGAAATTGTAGCGCAGCTAAGGACTCTTTCCGACCAGGCGGCCTCGATTGTAAACGGCCATCTGAACTCAAGCCGCCAAGATGCAATCGATGCCATTATGGATGACCAAGACGCAATCGATGCCATCATGGGGGGCTGAGTTCGAGGGCGCCCTGCTTGCCTTCATCTAATTGCTAGAACTGTTCTCTTATCAACTCACCGAGAATTTTGATCCCCGGTTCGATTTTGTCAGCGGCGATCGTAGAAAACCCGAGCCTGAAGTGATTTCGTGGCGGGCGTTTTGCTAAGTAGAACATGGAGCCCGGTTCGATGACGACACCTCGATTAAGGGCATCAGCGGCCAAGGCATCGCTATCCAAACCTTGAGGCCCCTTGATCCAAAAGCTGGATCCGCCGGAGGAAAATTGGTTGTCGTCGATGGGCATATGGCGGCGCAACGCCTGGCCCAAAACCTCCCACCGCTCGCGATAAGCACGTTGGAGGCGTTGAACGAGCGCATCGTAGTAGCCACCCCCAATGAATAGTGCCAGCGTGCGTTGATTATTTGCTGGTGGATGGCGAAGTATTTGTCGTCGCAGCAAACGCGCCTCGCGCAGGAAATCGGCGTCACCGACAATATAGCCAATACGCAGTCCAGGCGCGATATACTTGGAAAAACTGCCGACATAGATCACACGCCGGTCATAATCGGTCGACTTCAATGCAGGAACCGGGGCTGAGCGAAAGTTCGCTTCGGCATCGTAATCGTCTTCAATAATAATCAGTTTCTTCGCGCCTGCCATTTCCAAAAGTCGGCGCCTGCGTTCGAGTGGTAAAGTCACGGTCGTCGGTGATTGATGGCTCGGGGTGACGTAGACGCAATCACACTCCCCAAGTGTATCGTCCACGACGAGACCCGCGCCATCGACTTTTAGCGGTACGATCTCAGCGCCGGTGGTTGCAAAAATGCTCCGGGCATCAACATATCCCGGCTCTTCAAACCCGACTTTTATGCCCGAACTAGTCAAAAGCTGTGCGACGATATAAAGCGCATTTTGTGCGCCACAGGTAATCAAGATCTCATCTGCCGACGCCTTGATCCCGCGCCGTGGCAAAACGCGGGAGCGAATTTCTTCAATCAGTTCGGGATCGTCATCGTCAAAGGAATCTTCTGACCAATAACGAACAGCATCAACTGCCAAGGATTGGCGCGAGCAAAGGCGCCACGCTGTTAGCGGAAATAGCTTTTGATCGCATTGCCCATAGATGAAGG
Source organism: uncultured Acidimicrobiia bacterium (assembly GCA_964194655.1). Taxonomy (GTDB): domain Bacteria; phylum Pseudomonadota; class Alphaproteobacteria; order Kiloniellales; family Kiloniellaceae; genus JAJFGK01. The sequence continues at coordinate 660 of CAXMNO010000160.1, read as the reverse complement.
GATAAGGATAGCGCCGCCAGTCTCTGGGCTTCATTATTTGAGGCTGGCGCGAGGGGCGTAGCTGAAGCCGCCCCCACCAGTCCACGGGGTCGCGGGGCTCATGATCCACCTCGACATCATCGCGCGGAACGCTGTGCGGTTCGGTCACCACGTCACTTGAAACGAAATAGCCAACACGCTCGCGCGATTCGAGCAGACCTTCATCTGTTAGGGCTTGATAAGCCAGAACAACGGTATTGCGGGAAATCCCCGAGGTTTGGGCTAGCCTGCGACACGATGGCAGTGGTTCACCTGGCGTTAAGCGGCTGTCGAGAATTGCATCGACAATGTGCCGGCGAAGCTGGGTCTGAAGGCTGACCTTAGCGTGGTGCTGTACCGGAAAGAGGAGATCGCGCATATCTTCTTGGCCCCATAGAAGAAAGGTTTAGGGCCAATCCTTAGGTCGAATGACAAAATCTGGCAATTAAAATAGGCCAATTCCAGTTATTTTGGCCTATATTGGCCCCTTTACCGGGCCAGGATAGGAGGCCAAAATCCATCTATGGCACAGGGCCAGGGGTAAAAGTTCGGTTGTCTGGCCTCAAGATTTGAAATCAAGTGGTGCTAGCGCCGACGCAATAGTGGCCTTAGTGTCCTGATCCTTCAAAAATTTCTGTACTT
>CAXMNO010000159.1:0-2982 GCA_964194655.1 uncultured Acidimicrobiia bacterium | reverse complement strand
TCTCAACCGGTCTATTGCCACCGGAATCAGACGCCGTAGCTCTTGGTGATATCTACCACGCCCTGGCTGATGGGTTAGCGAGGCAAGGGAGTGTCGAGAAAGATAACTTAAGGTTTTCCGGGCGTGGCCTTTACGCCACCGCCGATCAGGAAATTCTAGCACTCGTCCTTGGACAGTTGATCGATAACGCAATCCGGTTTGGTGTCGATGAGAGTCGCGTTCTCATAAGAGGCAGGCATGAGGGCGAAAGCATATTAATCGAGGTTTGGAACGGCGGCGGCCCGATTGACCCGGATGAAGCAAGGGACTTTTTTGAACCCTATTGGCAGGGCAAGGCCGGTGAAGCCTCTGCGGGAACGCTCGGTCTCGGCCTCGCAATCGCCCGATTAGGCGCCGAGTTGATGGATGGCGAGTGTTTTTTGAAGCGCGAAGGGCCGATGGCAGTTTGCTTTGCACTAAGGCTTCCTGCTGGGGAAGTTGAAAGTAGCGAGGAAAAAGACGCAGCCCCTGCGCCCGGCGCCCCAGAAACCGCCGATGCAGGTAAAAAAATCTTCCAAGGTAAGACCATTTTGACCCTAGGCGCCCAAAACGAACACCGGCGCAGCGCGGAAGCGCTTATAGCCGGGTGGGGGCTTGATGTCCGCGACGGCGAAGCTGCGCCGACACAAGAAGCCATGAGGGAAGGGCGCCTTCATCCTGACTTGGTGATTGCTGTTGCTCCCTTGCCTGAGGGCGTGGGGCTTCTTGACCTGAACGAAGCCCTCGCCAAAGCCTTTCGCGACGCGCCAAGGCTGCTCTACCTCGCTGATGAAGCGCCGCCTAAGGCAGAGCTGGGAGGGGCACTGTTCTTAAGCGTACCGATTAAACCAGCGCAACTTCGCAGCCTCATCACCCATATCGTGAATCAAACCTAAAATACGCATTTCAACCCCCGCCAGATCGAAGATTTTCCCCGGTAAGCAAAGATTAGGAGCTTTGCTGCACCATGCGTATCGATTTTAGGTTGTGGTCGTGTTTTACGAAACATAGCTGGGAATGGCCTGATGCAAATTGCCTTGGAAGAGTTGGTTACAGTTTGCGTTGGCGACTACGGTGGTCAACTACGCGGTATCGCACTTGAGGCTTCTTCGGCCGCAAAAGGCGTTAGGTGGCCGGGTGACGCGCTTTCCCTCAACGCCTTTGATGATTTCGTCGCGCTTCCCTGGAGCAATCGGCAAGACCTGATTTTGAAGCCAGATCCGGAATTCCGGGTGGTTCTTGGTGGTGCAGGTGATGAGCCGCCTGAAATTATACAGTTTTCCGATTTATTTACGTCCGAAGGAAAGCCTTGGGAGGGCTGCCCGCGGCAAATACTGCGCGCTGCGGTCGATGATCTCTACCGGGAATTTGGGCTCGAGTTCCGCTGTGCCTTTTTGCATGACGTAACGCTAGGGCAAGTGGGAGGAACCCGCCCGCCTTTATCTTTCGGTGGTTTTCGCGTTGACGGCCTTGTGGGTGATGAGCAGATCCCGCGACATATTGGGGCCGCGCTCAGAGCATCGCCGGTGCGTCTTGAAAGTGTCGGCACCGGGGCCAGCCCTAACCAATTTCGGATAAACTGTAAGCCCGAGGACGCAATAAAAGCCGGTGATGGTGCGCTCGCCTTGCGATTTATCGCGCGCGCTGTTGCACGGCGCCTTGGCCGAGTGGCGACCTTCACCCCACTGCCGGGAAAGAGGCTCGCGCCAAACGCCATGCAATTGAGGTTCGGCCTTTTCGACGAAGGCGACCAGATGAATCATGATTCCACACGGCCTGGGGACGTTAGCTTGGCGCTCGGGCGTTTCTTGAATGGTCTTTTGCATCATCTCCCAGCTCTTAGTGCTCTAAGCATGCCATCGCCGCTATCCCTTGCCGCGCTTGGAGCCAGGCGACCTTTGCCGGTCAAAAACAGCTTTGGCGAAGCAGGTTCTATCTCCGCAATCGCTCTATCGCCGGGGGCTGAAGATGGTGCCTTGGCCGCAGTATTGCGCGGTGCTGATGCTACGGCTTCGCCTCATTTGCTACTGGCTGGGGTCATTCGTGCTGGATTGCAGGGCCTGCGCGACGAGGTAGATCTGGACCTTGAGGAGGCCAGTGGCTTTGATGCTCTACCCAAAGGCGCTGAAGCTGCCTTGGATGCGCTTGAAAGGGATACCGAGGTTGAGGGTTGGCTGCCACCAGAAATTCTGAAGGGTTACATCGCCCTTCGTCGCAGCGAGCTGCAACACGCCGAAAGCCTGTCACCCGAAGATCTTATCGAGCTAGCCAGTAAGGCCTACTGATTTCACGAAAGCGAGAGCGGGTCGCGAAAACGAGCCCAGTCGGTATCAAAGGAAGACGGATCGAGGTACATTCCGCCTAAACTTCACACACGGATTCGTTGAGGAGGCCGATATGCTGTTAAAAAAGCCTTCACTGGTCACGCGCGTCGGCGTTGGTAAGCTCGTCGGCCTCTTTTTCGGGTTGGCTGGCCTGATCACCCTTCCCTATTTCTGGCCAGAGGCTGGGTGGCTTATCAGGTGGGGCGTCTTATTCTGGTACACGACACTTGGCGCGATCATCGGTGTTTTTGGTGTTTTTACCTACCACCCGGTCTTAAAAATTCCGATGCCTTGGTGGTTCATGTCCCCCCTTTTGGGGGCGTGGATGAACCTCCTCCTCACCTTCTTCATCTATGATCAGCTGGTCCAGATAATGACCACGACTTTTGGGCCTGATGCTTTCTTTAGCTCGCCCTTCTGGCTGGTCGCCGAGGGGGCTGTGATCGGGTTTATTATCGGATACCTTGCCAGGCGTTTTGGTGGCGAGGGGCCAGAGACAGCGGGTAAGTGACTTGCACTTACCAAGAGGTCTTTACTCAGCCGCCGCCGTTTCCATCTCACGTGCAAGCTCTTCCAGGCAATCATCCGCCAAGGGCTCGATAGCCGTAAAGTCACGGTGGGCTATCCAGGATTTGCGCTG
>CAXMNO010000158.1:0-9444 GCA_964194655.1 uncultured Acidimicrobiia bacterium | reverse complement strand
TATAACTTCATCGCCAATGCCTTTGGCATCCCTTCCTTAAGCGATCGTCAGCGCGAGTTGACCGATGCGTATAAGGGCGCGCTTCGCCGTGCCAGTCCTGATTTCCAGACCGAGTTTGGCTATCCGGAAAACTCGCCTGGAAAGGCCAACCTCTCCATGGCCTCCAACAGTCGCGCCGAGACCTTTGGCTGCCTTTCCCTAACGCTCGAGATGCCATTTAAGGATAACGTCCTCTGCCCCGACCAGGTGAACGGCTGGTCGCCTAAGCATTGCCGCAAGCTGGGTGCGGCCAATCTTGATGCGATTTATGCGGTGATCGATAACCTGCGCTAAAGCACGGGCTATCTATCTAATCCTGTTGAGCTGCACGCGCTGCTTCTCGTTCCGCTTTTTCGTTTTCGTAGAGCTTATAGGCGACGTAGTACTTATAGATATTGCGCACGTAGACTACGGGTTCCTGGCTAATCGTCTTGGAGGCTGCAACCTCGACATGGCCGAACCAGCGATCGGGGTCGAAGCCCATTTTCTGGGCCTGTTTGCGCGCTTTTGAGATGCTGCCTGGACCTGCGTTATAAGCGGCAAAGCTAAAGAGCACCTGATCGACGACGCCGATCTTCGGGTCATCGAAATAGGTTTTGCGCAGCCAGCGTAAGTATTTGACGCCTGCGTGAACGTTGCTTTCAGGGTCTTTGATATCGGGGATACCAACAGCCGGATCGGCTGCCGTACCCGGCATAACTTGCATTATCCCGATAGCACCGACATGGCTGACTTTATTCTGGTCGAGCTTCGATTCCTGATACCCCTGGGCCATGATCATCAACCAGTCGAACTCGTAAAGTTCGGCATATTTCTTGATGAGCGCGATGACATCTTGGTAGCGTTGCCACCCTTCGCCGGAAAGGGCGTCCTCGACCCACTTCGTATCGCCGAGATAGCGTTTTAGGATCACATTTCCTAAAAGCGTTCCCTTGCGTGCTTCTTTCAAGAACGCATTGACTTCACTTAAGAGCTGCGTGTCGCCCTTTCGCATTGCCCAGGCAATGTTACCGCCTTCGTTGACGGCTAGGTTTTCATGAACGGTTATCCCATTGAAAACCTGCCGCCAGAAATCGACTTTGTGACTATCCACGATAACGGCGGGGATAAGATTGGCGTTCACCATTTCCAAAAGGTCATAGTCTTCAAGTTTTTCATCGACTTCAGTGATGGGAATTTCGGCAAGACCCGCCTCATCACGCTGCTCATTGAGCTCTATTAGGTGCTGGTAATAGCTACTCGACTTACGAAGATGGATCCCGATTTCGGCGAGATCGTCGAAAGATTCGACGGACGTGACCTGGGCTCCAGTTACCACCAGCTCCTTTACGCCTGAATATGACGGATCGGAAAATTGGGAGATTTCCGCGCGTTCCTCCGGTATCTTCCCGCCATGATCGGATGTCTTAGGTCTTTTCCTCCACATTACCGATTGGTTGGATGAGACTTTAGCGAAGTCTAGCGTGAAGGGCTATCCCCGCCCGATATAAGGCATCTTGGTCGCCATTATGGTCATGAACTGGACATTCGCTTCCAAGGGCAGGGCTGCCATGTTCACGATGGCATCGCCGACGTGGGCCACATCCATTACCGGTTCTGGCACGATATCGCCGTTGGGCTGTTCAATACCCTCAGACATACGCACCGTCATAGGTGTAGTTGCGTTGCCAATATCGATCTGGCCACAGGCTATGTTATAGCGCCGCCCGTCAAGCGAGCTCGATTTGGTGAGCCTGGTGATTGCGTGTTTGGTCGCTGTGTGGGGGGCGGAATTCGGTCTTGGCCGGTCGGCTGAAATTGAGCCGTTATTGATAATGCGCCCGCCCTGCGGTTTTTGCGCCTTCATGATGCGAAAGGCTTCTTGTGTGCAGAAGAAGGCGCCGGTCAGGTTCACGTCAACGACCGTCTGCCACTGTTCCAATGTCAAATCCTCTAATGGAATGGCGGGGGCTGCTGCACCTGCATTATTGAACAGCAAATCGATGCGCCCGAACTCCGCCGTTGTGCGATCAAAGAGGGAGCGCACGCTCGCCTGGTCGCTAACGTCACAGGAAATAGGAAGGGCTCTTTTGCCGGCGTCCCCCGCAAGGGCAATAGTTTCAGCCAGCGGCTCCACGCGGCGCCCGGCCAAGCCTACGGCATAGCCCGCCTTTAAAAGCGCTAACGCTGCCGCGCGCCCAATCCCCGTGCCAGCCCCAGTTACGATTGCTACCTTCTCACCCTTTGCCACGTTTTCTTCCTTTAAGCTTTGCCGTTTGGTTGGGCTTAAAGTGCTGAAATGTCCCCCTTGAGGCAAGGCGAGAGGTTCAAAAGCGAAATCCTGCGCGCCTTATCCGTCAGATTCGGCAAGTTCGCGTAGGCGGTACTTCTGAATCTTCCCCGTCGAGGTCTTTGGAATCGGGCCGAAGATCACGTGCCGCGGCGTCTTGAAGTGGGCCAGGTTCTCGCGGCAGAAGGCGATGATCTCATCTCCTTCAACTGTCATTCCAGGTTTCAGCTCGATGAAAGCGCAAGGCGTTTCTCCCCATTTCTCATCGGACTTCGCAACGACGGCGGCGGTTGCGACTGCGGGGTGGCGGTAGAGCACCTGCTCTACCTCGATCGAGGAAATGTTCTCGCCACCTGAGATAATGATGTCTTTCGATCTATCTTTCAGCTCGATGTAGCCGTCGCGGTGCCAAACACCAAGATCGCCGGTGTGAAACCATCCGCCCTTAAAGGCATTTTCCGTTGCCTCAGGCGCCTTCAGGTAGCCGCGCATCACGATATTGCCGCGCAGGAAGACTTCGCCCATCTGCTCCCCATCCTTTGCGACTGGCTCCAGCGTTTCAGGATCTGCGACCATCAGGCCTTCAAGGACAGGATAGGTCACGCCTTGACGGGCGTGCAGGCGCGCTTGCTCCTCAATGGGCAAATCTTCCCAACCGCTTTGCGGTGAGCAGACGACGGCTGGACAGTAGACCTCGGTCAGGCCGTAGACATGCGTGACCTTGAAGCCTGCTTTTGCCATGGCCTCAAGGATTGCGGCGGGCGGTGGGGCGGCGGCGGTCATAAATTCGACCTGCTGCTCGAAGGATCTTAATTTGGCTTCTGCGGCTTCTAAGATCATTTGCATGACAATAGGGGCGCCACAAAGGTGCGTGACGCCGTGATCGGCGATTGCGTCATAGATTGTTGCAGCCCCAGCCCGGCGCAGGCAGACGTGCGTGCCGCCAAGGGCTGTGATCGTCCAAGGGAAGCACCAGCCATTGCAGTGGAACATCGGCAAGGTCCAAAGGTAGATGGGGTGCTGTCCCATCGACCAGGCAAGAACGTTGCCGAGTGCGTTCATATAGGCGCCGCGATGGTGATAGACGACGCCTTTGGGATCGCCTGTCGTGCCTGAGGTATAGCTGAGCGTAATGGCCTGCCATTCGTCATCGGGGAGTTTCCAGTCGTAGTTTTCATCACCACCGGCAAGGAATTCCTCGTAATCCTGTCCGCCCAGGAGTTCACCACCCTGGCCCATGGGATCGTCTACTTCTATGAGCTGAATTGGCCGGCCGAGCTTTTCTAGAACCTCACGGATTGTATTTGAAAATTCTTTATCCGTGATGAGGATCTTCGCTTCCCCATGGTCCAAGATAAAGGCGATTGCCGCAGCATCGAGACGGACGTTAAGGGCGTTCAAAATCGCGCCCGTGACGGGAACCGCATGATGGGCTTCCCACATAGGCGGCGTATTGGGTAAGAAAGCAGCAACCGTATCGCCGGGCCGGACTCCAGCTCCTTCCAAGGCAGACGCCAAGCATCGGCAGCGCCGGTAAGCCTCCGCCCAAGTGACTTGGTGCGATCCATGGATGATCGCGATTCGGTCTGGATAGACGCTTGCTGTTCGCGGCAGAAAACTTAGCGGGCTTAAAGGGACGTAGTTGGCCGCGTTGCGATCCAAGTCCATTTCAAAGGGGTTCATTACTGGTCCGACACTTTTTCAATCCGAAAACGAGCACCTATATTGCGTATTGAGGAGCGAGCTCGCAAGGCCAGATCACGGTTGTTTGGTAAAACCCTTTTGGCGTGTATGGCGCCGAATTTGGCAGTTTGACTGATTTATTGCTTTTATAGACGATGTGATGCTTCAAAGTCTTCGCTTGTACGGAAAAATTCGCTACCTTCTAGTCTAGCAAGGCGAAAAAAAGCCAGATAAAGGGGGAGGTAATGAGCATATATCGGGAGATCCATCGCAGATCGCTGGAAGACCCAGAAGGCTTTTGGGCTGAAGCCGCGGCGGAAATTGATTGGATCAAACCCTGGGACGAGGTGCTGGATAAAAGCAATCCGCCCTTTTACCGCTGGTTTAAGGGGGGTGTGCTGAACACCTGCTATAACGCCGTCGACCGGCACGTCGAGGCAGGTCACGGCGCGCGCGCGGCAATCATCTATGATAGCCCCGTTACAGATACCAAGCGCGTCATCGACTATTCGGATTTAAAGGACCAGGTCTCTCGCTTTGCAGGCGTCTTGCTTGCCCAAGGTGTCGGCAAGGGGGACCGGGTCATTATTTACATGCCGATGATCCCTGAAGCGGTGGTCGCGATGCTGGCTTGTGCCAGACTTGGGGCCGTGCACTCCGTCGTGTTCGGCGGTTTTGCTGCCAATGAACTCGCCACCCGGATCGATGATGCAAAGCCAGTCGCCATCGTCTCAGCTTCTTGCGGGATCGAGGTGAACAGGGTCATCCCCTATAAGCCCTTGCTGGATCGTGCGATTGAACTTGCGTCGCATAAGCCAGGGCGCTGCGTCATCTTGCAACGCCCGCAGATCGAAGCCAAACTCATCCCCGGCCGCGATATCTATTGGAACGAAGCGATGGAGGAAGCGGTTCCGCAAGATTGCGTGCCGGTGGCGGCGACCGATCCGCTTTATATCCTCTATACCTCCGGCACCACAGGCGAGCCCAAAGGCATCGTGCGCGACAATGGCGGGCATGCCGTGGCGCTAAAGTGGTCGATGAAGAATATCTATAACGTCGACCCAGGCGAGGTTTACTGGGCAGCGTCTGACGTCGGTTGGGTCGTTGGCCATTCCTATATTTGCTATGCGCCGCTTTTGCATGGCTGCACCACCATCGTCTATGAAGGGAAACCGGTCGGAACGCCTGATGCCGGTGCCTTTTGGCGCGTCATCGCAGAACACAAAGTGCCCGTCATGTTCACGGCCCCAACGGCATTTCGGGCTATTCGCCAGCAAGATCCAGAAGCTGAGATGTTGCAAAAATACGACCTTTCGCACTTCCGTGCACTTTTCCTGGCAGGCGAACGCTGTGACCCCGATACCCTCCACTGGGCTGAGAAAAAGCTTGGCGTGCCTGTTATCGATCACTGGTGGCAGACGGAAACCGGATGGTCGATTGCCGCTAACTGCATTGGCATTGAACAGCTTCCGATCAAGGCGGGTTCGCCTGCGACGGCGGCGCCTGGATGGGATTTGCGCGTGCTCAATGCCTCAGGCGAGGAAGTCGCACCCGGCAAAATTGGTGCGATTGTCGCAAAACTCCCCCTGCCGCCGGGATGTTTTCCAACGCTTTGGAATGCGAGGGAGCGCTATCTTTCCTCATATCTAGATGAATACCCAGGGTTCTACTTAAGCGGTGATGCTGGGATGATCGATGAAGATGGCTATGTCTACGTCATGGCGCGCACCGATGATATCATCAACGTTGCTGGCCACCGTCTTTCGACCGGGGCTATCGAGGAGGTCTTGGCATCCCACCCCGATGTGGCGGAGTGCGCTGTCGTTGGTGTTGCCGATCAACTCAAAGGGCAATTACCGGTCGGGCTTTTGGTGTTGAATGCGGGGACTGCTTCTGAGGATGACGAGGTTGTCGATGAGGTTGTGAAGCTGGTGCGCGAACGGATCGGCCCTGTTGCTGCCTTCAAACAGGCTGCAGTCGTGAAGCGCTTACCCAAGACACGTTCGGGCAAGATTCTACGCGGCACAATGCGAAAGATTGCCGATGGGGAGGCGTACAATCCTCCGGCCACTATCGATGATCCGGTAATTTTGGATGAAATCGCAACAGCTTTGGCATCGTTAGGGTACGGCGCCGCGCGATAATTTGTTGAAAAAGAAGTGGACGAGGTCCGCGCTATAGCGACCGGTCGCCATGCGACGACTTGCGGGGTTCGGCTGCTCGTGGCAGCTTTGCTGGCGATTCGTTCATGCTTCCTTCGTCTATCCTTCAAGGGAGAGGTTTTATGCGGCTTGAAAACAAAGTGACCATCGTGACCGGCGCTGCCCAAGGTATCGGCTTTGCTTGTGCGGAGCGGTTTGCGCGCGAAGGCGCGAAGGTGGTGCTCTCCGATGTAGATATCACCAAAGGCGAGGAAGCGGCCGAGCGTATTCAAGCTACTGGTGGGGAGGCGCTTTTCGTCGGTTGCGATGTCGGTGATAAGGGACAGGTGGAAGCCCTTATCGAATCCACCGCCTTCGCTTATGGCCGCATCGACTGTTTGATTGCCAATGCAGGCATTGTTCACGCCGCCGATTTCCTCGACCTTGAGGAAGAAGATTTCGACCGGGTCATCCGGGTCAATCTGAAGGGCGTCTTCCTAACGGGACAGGCAGCCGCCCGCAAAATGGTCGAGCAGCAGCCAGATGCTGAAGGCTCACGCGGGACGATAATCAACATGTCCTCGGTCAATGCGGTCATGGCAATTCCACAGATCACACCCTATGTCGTCGCCAAAGGCGGCGTTAATCAGCTAACAAAGGTGATGGCCATCAATCTTGCGACCAAGGGTGTGCGTGTGAACGGCATTGGGCCTGGTTCGATCAACACTGAGATGTTTCAGGCGGTCAACGCCGACCCGGAAAAACGCCGGGCCGTTCTCTCGCGTACGCCGATGGGGAGACCCGGTGAACCTGGTGAAGTCGCCTCGATCGCAGTATTTCTAGCGACAAGCGATTCAAGCTATATCACTGGGCAAACCATTTACCCCGATGGCGGGCGCCTTGGGCTCAACTACGTCGTTCCCGTCGCGGACTAAGGCTAAGCGTTCGTCTCCGTATAACAAATAAGAGAGACCTCGCAGTCGCGCTAAGATTTTATGAATGTCCGCGCAAAATGCTGGTGACAAGGCGGTAGCACGCGTCATCTGGCAATTCTTGCTCGCGGGTCTCGAATTGAGATTCTTCCGAGACAATAACCCGCTCAAGATACGATTCGTGAGATAGGATCGCATTTATGGCTTTGTCCCTTAGATAGAGCTCGGGTTTGGTGGCAGCTTGGCCTATTTCCTTTTCCCAGACATGCTGGATGTAGGTTATTGTATCCAGAAGGATCGTGGCTTGTTGCTTGGAAAGCGACTTGAAATCAAACTGATCCAAAATCAATTTATTCAAGCGCTTCCTCTGATCATTTGTAATCGACCCCGGCTCTCCGAATTGCGGTAGGAGATGGTTTTCGTATTTCCGCGGGGCAGGTATTGCCGAGCGTCGTTTTTGGCTGATTTTGAGAGCAGCCACGGCTATGGCAATCGCTAAAGCGAGCAGGGCCAGCGCAACGACTGCTTCCATTTTTTAGCCCGCCTTCCTTTTAAAAATATAATTCTCTCTATTATGAGTTTAATGCTTTCACCCTCTCATGTGAATGGATTCTCTCCTTAGGGCCATTTTTTTCCAATATCTGGGCTTTTCCTGAAAAAATGAATGTACTATTGACAATATTAATAAATGCAATTATATATGTAAATGTGTTTTTAAAAACTATGCTTGCTCGCTTGGACTGAAGACCTGGTGAGACCCTTTTCGGGAAGGAGATGAGCGATGATATCGATCCGGCACATTGCCACAGCGGCCGTAGGTTTGATGTTGCTGATGCCAACAACGGCGTTTGCTCATGCAAAGTGGGGCGACGGTAAGGCTAGCTATTATCAGTCACGACATGTCGATGGCGATCGGGTTAAGGCGCGCCACGACCAAGATTATCGTAAAAGGCACCGATACTCCCAAGATAAGTATCGCCGCCGCGCGAACGAACGGCGCGAAGCCTGGCGGGACTACCGCTATAACTATCCGCGAGATCTGCACGACCGCCGCGATTATCGAAAGGGTTTCCGTGAAAGCTATTATGATCGCCACGAAAAGCGTCGCAAATATCGCGAGCGGCTAAGGGCTCGCGATAGATATCATGAAGGGCGTAAGGATTGGCGGGACAGTGATCATGATGGGATCAAACGTGAGGCGCGTGGCGATGATACAGAGCGTCAGCGTCGTCGCGACCGCGTTGACGCCCGGCAACGTGACCAAGAGCGTCTGGGTAGTCGTCGCAACCGCGTTGACGCCCGCCAACGTGAGCAAGAGCGTCTGGGTAGACGTCGCTAATCACACTCGAGGCTGGGTGAAAAAAAGGGCGGGTCTCGATGACCCGCCCTTGGCTATTTATAAGATCCGAGGTGCTGAAATTCTCACTTGAACCACCAGCGCTCGGCGTTTTTGTGCCCGTCAAGCTCCCAGTTGCCAGCCAACTGCTCTGGCAAGCCGATTTTGTCGGAAGCCGCTTGGATGTAGGCGACGAAGGCTGGGACGATGGAGCCACCTTCATCACGCGCGATCTGTTGCATTTCGCGGTAAAGTGCGCGGCGTTTGTCGGAGTCGAGTTCAGCACGTGCCTCTACAAGCAGTACATTAAAGCGCTCGTGCTTCCAGAAGGCCTCATTCCACTCTGCTTCAGCGGACCAGACCTGGCTAAACATCCAGTCTTCCGTTGGACGTCCGCCCCAATAACTCGCGACCCAAGGCTTCTTCATCCAGACATTCGACCAGTAGCCGTCGTTGGCCTCGCGAACGATCTTAATGTTGATGCCGGATTTCTTCGCACTTTCTTGGAAGAGCTGTCCAGCATCGACCGCGCCCTCAAAGGCCGTATCGGCAACATGGAGCGTTACGTCCAATTTATCCAGGCCGGCTTTCTTCAAGAAATGCTTGGCCTTGTCTGGATCGAAGGAGGTCTGCTCCAGGTCTGTTGCTTGATAGATGTTGGCTGGGCCAATTGGGTGATCGTTGCCGATTTCACCAAAGCCCTTGTAGATCTTCTGCAGCCACTCTTCCCGGTCGATTGCATGTTTGAGTGCAAGGCGCACATCATTGTTATCGTAAGGCGCCTGGCGTGTATCCATTGGCAAGGTTAAGTGCTTATTGCCGTTGGTTTGGATGATCTGCACCTTATCGGAACGCTCAAGCAGGTGAATGGTTTTAAGATCCGCATTCGCCATAACGTCGATCTCGCCGGTCTGAAGTGCCGCCGTTCTAGCCGTGACATCAGCGATAAAGAGCGATTCGATCTCATCGAAGTGGGCTGCGTTCTCTTTCCAATAATTCGGGTTGCGCTTGAGGTGGGTGCGCACACCTGGATCAAAGGTTGCA
>CAXMNO010000157.1:0-3382 GCA_964194655.1 uncultured Acidimicrobiia bacterium | reverse complement strand
AACACCGAGTCCAAGCCCGGTCATGATGACGCCGGGCAAGTTTCCACGCCCTGCCGCTGTCACGATCACGAAAGCACGAATTGAATGCCCAATCCCATAGAAAGGCTGGATCACCCATATCATCGAAACCAAAACACCCGCTGCCCCACAGATAGCCGCGTTCAGCGCATAGGTGAAGGCGTAAACGCGGTCTGTATTAATTCCCATAACACGGGCCGCACGCGCATCTTGCGCCGTCGCGCGAATGGCCTGCCCCATGCGGCTTTTTTTCATAAAGACAACAACACCCAGCGCCAAAATGCCAGCAAGGACGAAGGAAATCACCTTGATATCCGCCACCGTGACAAAGCCATCGAAGAATGACCGGATTTCAAAACCCGAATGGGCGGTTAAGACATCGGGTCCGTAGATATTATTGATGATCTGCTGCATGAGCAGGCTCAACCCGAAAGTCGCAAGGAGCGAGGTAAAAAGATCTTTGTCCACGACACGTGCGATGATCAGGCGGTAAACCAGCCAACCGAATCCAAACATCACCGGAATGACAAAAACCATCGAAAGCAGCGGATGCATCCCTGGTTTTGTGAACGCGAAGAATGTGAGCCCGGCGAAAGACCAGCCCAGTGATTCAAAATTGAAAGCTGGTATCCCCACGGAGATGACGGTGTCTATAGAAAGAAAATAGGCGACATAGCCGCCCATGATGACAAAGTCGCCTTGGGCCAGGTTCTTTACGTTCATAACGCCCCAGACGAGCGCCAAACCATAAGCGGATAGGACAAATATGGCACCGATAAGTAAACCATCAAAAAGCAGTTGAAGATTTAAAAGCGGCACCTGAATCAGAAGGTCGATGTTGGCAAGCATCGTTTCGCCTATTCAATCGGGATGTGGGCAAATAAGAATCGCCAGGCCGGCCCTAATTAGGGCCGGCCAACTCTCGGCACTTCAGATGATCAATTTCCTTGGCGTGGAAATTCGACCTGATGGGAAGCCCACTCCGAGGGCGCCACCACATTCAACTTACCATCTTGCACCTGACGCAAGACCATTGGCTTGGCGAGATTATTGCCAGCGTCTGAGAACTTGATACCGCCGTAGAACGTCGAAATATCCGTAGCGGCAATGGCGTCACGCAACGCTTCGGTGTCGAAGGAATCGGCTTTTTCAAACGCCTCTTTCCAGACGAGCACGGCGGCGGCTGCCTGTGCGGCCTGATAAGGAACGCCCGTTACCTTGTAATCGGGATAGGCTCCCTTAAAGGCCGTATCGAACTCGGCTGCGGTGCCAAAATATTCACCCTCATAGCTAAGCGTTTCCGCCCATTGGGTCGGACAGAGAATGCCGTTAGTCGAATCGCCGAATTTCGAGATGATCGCCGCCGCCTCGCAATGGGTCATTGCCACCATAGGCGTATCAATCTTCAGCTCCGTCAACTGCCGGGCCGCTGTCGCCGCACCCTTCGAATGGCCGGAAATCACCAAAAGATCGGGCTTTAAGGCCCGCACCTTGGTCAATGTCGCGGACATATCGGAAAGGTCACGCGGCAGCTTATCGTCGATGACGATCTGCATCCCGTACTTGGCCGCATCGTCTACGACGCCCTGGCGGACATCCAGAGAGAACGGATCGTTCTCAAAGGCCATCGCGATGCGGACATCACTTGGATCCTTGCCGTTTTTCTTGGCAATTTCCGCTGCCAAATCGATTGCGGAAGCAAGATATTGCTCAGACGTCGAAAGCACGGCGAAGAGATAGCGATAGCCCTGCGTGAAGAGAGAACGAGACGCCCCTTCCGCTTCCACCATCGGGATCTTGTATTTCTCAGTGACCGGCGCGATCGCCTTGGTCAAACCTGAGGAATAGGGGCCAAGCATGAATTTAATGCCGTCTTGCTTCACCAATCGCTCGGCAAGCTGGGCGCCACGCGCTGGCGTCGATTCGTCGTCATAGTACTGAACGGTGAGCTTGTAGCTTTTACCGCCGACGGTGACGCCGCCCATTTCATTGATTCTTTTAATCGCTATGTCATAGCCGTTCTTGGCGTGAATGCCGTTGGTCGAGTACTTTCCTGTGAAGGAAATTGCTGAACCGAGAATGATTGTGTCGCCCTCAACCTTCGCCATGGCCGAAGGGGCGGCACCGATAGCAAGCGCAAAGACGCCTGAAAGCAGCATAGACTTCAAAGATGGTTTCATTTTCTACTCCTCCCGTTCGCGGAAATTCCATTATTCATTCGACATGCATCAAATTCAGCACATCCGAGTCCCAGGTTCTTTTGACCTTTTGAGGGACATTTTTTAATTTTCCGACGAAGGAGGATAGCGCGCGATCGTTTCGACGCAAGCCTAACAATCGCGATGGCTGAGTTTCCAGCTACACCTTTTGCCGGGCTATGTGTGATAGGCGCTCTTCCTCTGCCTTGGTAAATCCGATCAAGACCTCGTTTGCGCATTCGATTACAGGGCGTTTCACCAAAGTAGGATTGGAAAGGAGGAGACCTCTCGCCTTATCTTGATCAAGCTCCGCGCGATCTCCCTCTGACAAACCCCGCCAGGTGGTGCTTTTTCGGTTCAGCACCTTTTCCCAGCCGAGCACCGATAACCAGCAATCCAAGAGTCGGGCATCCAGGCCTTCGGCGCGAAGATCATGAAAGCTATGTTCCAGGCCTTGCGTTTTGGCAAATTTCAAGGCCTTGCGGCAGGTGTCACAATTCTTCAATCCATAAAAGCGAATCACTTCTTTTCCCCCAAGGGCGCGGACTTTGTTCTCTGCTGGAGGTCGTTAGATGATGACAGTCTCTTCGATTTCGAGCCCGAAGCCTGCGAGACCTACGTATTGCCGTTCCCTTGATGCCAGGAGCTTGATCGAGGTAATTCCTAGATCACGGAGTATCTGCGCCCCAAGGCCCACCTCGCGCCAAAGCTCGGCACGCTCCGCCTCGCTGATAGCACCTTCACCAGCCTCGTCCGCCGCCTCGCTAAGAGCACTTGAGGGAACGCCCGCGGCACCTTCGCGCAGATAGACTAAGACGCCACAGCCTTCTTCCGTGAATTGCTCTAGCGCCGATGTAATCGCGGCCTTATCACCGAAAACGTCGCTTAAAATACTCTCGCGGTGAAGGCAGACGGGAACAGCCTGTGCATCGCGGACCTTGCCAAAAACCAACGCTAGATGCTGAACCGGATCGAAAGGTGTCGAGAACGCAAGGCCACGCGCCTCGCCCGCAGAAGTCGTCACAGTAAATTCATTGACCCGGCGCACGAGCTGTTCGCGGCGCTGCCGGTATGAGATGAGATCGGCGACCGAAATCATCTTCAAATTATGTACCTTTGCGAATTCGCTGACATCCTTACCGCGTTGCACGGTGCCGTCATCATTC
>CAXMNO010000156.1:0-2594 GCA_964194655.1 uncultured Acidimicrobiia bacterium | reverse complement strand
GCGTTGTGCTTACTTTTACGGCTTTGGCTGCCATCGGATCAGCTTACGGCGATGCAACACCTGGAAAGAAACATATGGTCGCAGCCGCCAACCCCTTGGCAGCTGAAGCGGGGCTTGAAATCCTTCGCGCAGGTGGGTCGGCCATCGACGCCGCGATCGCAGTGGAGGCCGTGTTGGGACTGGTCGAGCCGCAGTCCTCTGGCATAGGCGGTGGTGCCTTTCTCCTACACTATGCAGGTAACTCAGGTGATGTCAGCGCCTATGACGGGCGCGAGACCGCCCCATCCGCCGCCACGCCTTCGCTTTTTCTGAAAGCTGATGGTGAACCTATGGGGTTTTGGGAAGCTGTGGTCGGGGGCCGCTCTGTTGGTGTGCCAGGGCTCCTTCGCATGTTCGAGATTGCCCATGGGGATCATGGCCGACTTCCTTGGCGTGATTTGTTTCAACCGGCGATTCGCTTGGCGAGCGACGGTTTCAAAGTCTCTCCCCGGCTTGCGAATCTGATTGCGTCCGATCCGCACTTAAGCAGGTTTCCAGAAACGAGAGCTTACTTTTTTGATGCGGCAGGGGATCCTCTTCCCGTCGGCTCTATCATCGTTAATCGCTCTTATGCCCAGACGTTGCGCCGTGTCTCCGAAGAAGGTGCGGACGCATTTTACAATGGCCCCATTGCCCAAGAGATTGTCGCAGCCGTTACGGGTGCCCTGGGCAATCCAGGCGCGATGACGCTAGAAGATGTGGCCGGTTATCAGGCGAAAAAGCGCGAAGTTCTCTGCCGCCCTTACCGGAAATGGCAGATCTGCGGCATGCCGCCACCGACTTCAGGTGGCGTTGCTGTGCTCCAGACAATGGGCATCCTTGAACGCTTCGAGCTGAGTTCATATGCCCCCGGCGATGCGGGGGCACTTCACCTCGTCGCCGAAGCCAGCCGCCTTGCCTTTGCCGACCGGAACCTCTTCCTTGCAGACAGCGATTTTGTCCAAGTCCCGGTGGAGAGGCTTTTAGACCGTTCCTACCTTGGCAGGCGCGCCGCCCTCATTGCGCCGGAGCGCGCAATGCAAGAAGCCAAGCCCGGTTTTGCCTTCGATCACGGCGCCATGCCAGATCAATCGGACCCGCCTTCAACAACGCACCTCACCGTCGTCGATCAGTGGGGCAATGCCGTATCCATGACAGCCTCGATCGAGAGTGCCTTTGGATCGCGATTGATGGTCGCGGGCTTTCTCTTGAACAACGAACTAACGGACTTCTCCTTTAGGCCGGAAAGCGAGGGGAAACCCGTCGCCAACCGCGTGGAGCCCGGCAAGCGGCCGCGTTCCTCCATGTCGCCGACGCTCGTCCTCGACCACGAGGGAAAGCTCGTCATGGCCGTTGGTTCGCCCGGTGGGTCGCGCATCATCGGCTATGTCATCAAGTCGCTTGTCGCTTCGCTCGACTGGGATCTTGATATGCAACAAGCCGTGACATTCCCGAACTTCGTCAACCGAAATGGCGCAACGGATCTGGAAGCCGGCAGCCCGTTACTCGCTTCTAAGGCAGCACTAGAGAAACTGGGCCATGAAGTGAAGGTGCGCGAGATGACAAGTGGCCTGCACGCCATCCGCGTTCTGCCTGATGGAACACTGCAAGGTGGAGCCGACCCACGGCGTGAAGGTGTGGTTTACGCTGACTAGAGCGCTTTCAGCAAAAGTGTGTGCGGTTTTGCGCCCGGAAAGCGCGTGGCAACAATGGTTTAGAGCACGTTCAATGATTCTGGTATCATTAAACGTGCTCTAGACCGTACTGGGACAAGGTGACCAAGGTCGGGGCGAAGGCATCATAGTGAAGTAAAATTGAAGCAAGCGTGGTTTCCGCTTGCCGGGCAGCATTCTCCCAATAGACTGCGCCGCCATGACCGATAGTGACCTCAAGACCGAACAGCCCCGCGTTGCCCTAAAGCCTCAGGGTCTCAAACGCTGGAAGAGTGGCCATCCTTGGGTTTTCTCCAACGATGTGGTCATGGACCCATCGGCCAAAGATCTTCAACCCGGCACCGTGGTGCAGGTTGAAAGTGGCAACGGCCAAGCCCTCGGCACCGCTTTCTTCAATCGGCATGCCCTGATTTCGATTCGGCGATTGCATGACGATCCTGCTGTGCCCATCGATAGCGGCTTCTTCAAAGAACGCTTTGCGCGTGCCCGTGACCTTCGTGACGCCTTGATTGAGGAACCTTTCTACCGACTTGTCCACGCCGAGGCTGATGGCCTGCCAGGCCTTATCGTGGATCGCTTCGCAAACTGCTTTGTCGTTCAGGCCAACTCAGCGGGTATGGACCTCGCGACTCCGCAAATTCTGGAAGCTCTAGGCGATCTCTTCGAACCGAGCGCCATCATCTTAAAAAACGATAGCGCGGCGCGCATCCAGGAAGGGCTCGAGAACTACGTTGAGATTGTCAAGGGGGCGATCGACGGCCCGCTTGAGCTGCGGGAAAATGGCGCGACCTTCTTTGCCGACCCGCGCGAGGGCCAAAAAACCGGCTGGTTCTACGATCAACGGGAAAACCGTGCCTGGGCTGAAAGGCTTGCAAAGGGCAAACGTGTCCTGGACTGCTATAG
>CAXMNO010000155.1:0-5466 GCA_964194655.1 uncultured Acidimicrobiia bacterium | reverse complement strand
TAGACTGGTCGCACTCCGTATGGCCCAAAAGGTGCTGGAGGGGCTTCGCTCTCGTGATGTTGGTGATGCACTCTACTACCATACCAAGCGTGTTGCACCGCATTGGGCCGGCCGCTTTCGCCAGGTTGCCTCATTCGGATCGCACATCTTTTATGCGCCGTGACCTGTTTGATAGATAAATTTACAAAAATTTCACCGGAGATTGTGAAAATTCCTATGCGATTGAGGGATCAAGCGATAGGATTTGGTCAGTAAAGTCCAATTTCACCCAGTATTTGCCCAGTATTCGCAGTGCGGATTATCAGACCGGAGCAGGGACGGGTGCGTGGTATCATCAATAGATAATAGGCCGATCCTCCTTACTGGGGGATTAGGCTACATCGGATCGCATACCGCATATTGTCTTATGGATGCGGGCTACGATGTATTGATTTTAGACAATCTCTCAAATTCGAGCCGAGAATTCGTACCCAAGGGGGCGGAATTTGTAGAAGGCGATGTTGGTGATGAGCGCCTTGTTGAATCTCTATTAGCAAAGCACGCTATTTCTGCGGTCCTCCACTTTGCAGGCAGCATCGTTGTTCCTGAGTCCGTGGAAAAGCCGCATTTTTACTATTTCAATAATACGGTAAACGCCCACAGGCTGATCGGCGTTTGCCTTAGATCAGGCGTTGAGCGGCTCGTTTTCTCTTCAACAGCAGCAGTTTATGGCGATCCGGTATCCCTGCCGGTGCGTGAAGGCGATCCAACGGTCCCGATCACTCCCTATGGGGCTTCGAAGTTGATGGTTGAGCAGATGCTTCGCGATATCTCTGCGGTCAGTCAACTGCGCCACGTGGCCCTGCGGTACTTCAATGTGGCCGGGGCCGATTTGAAGGGGCGCTGCGGCCAGAGGGGCGAAAATGCGACGCACCTGATAAAGGTCGCGGCTGAAACTGCGGTTGGAAAGCGTGCTCATATCACGGTATTTGGCGATGATTATGATACGCCCGATGGGACTTGTGTGCGCGACTATATCCATGTCTCAGATTTGGCGAATGCTCACCTTGCGGCACTGCGCTACTTGGAAAATGACGGTACGAGCGTCACGTTGAACTGCGGCTATGGGCGCGGATTTTCGGTAAAGGAGGTTTTGGAAGCCGTTCAACGCACGATCACCCACCCGATTGAAATAGAGTTTGGCCCGCGGCGTCCAGGGGACTCACCTAAGCTGGTCGCCTGCAGCGAACGTATTCGCGAATTGCTGGATTGGTCTCCGGCTTTGGAAGACCTCGATCAGATTGTGGGCAGTGCCATAGCTTGGGAAAAAAAGCTTTAGGAATAGCCGCGCTTATTCGAGCTTTGCACTCTCTTGCAGTTGCGGTATGGAGCGTGCGCGGATCATCTTCAAAAGGCCGGCGTGGGTCTTGATGCCGACTATGCCATCCGGGGCCAAGCCGTTGTCGCGTTGAAAGCGCAGGACGAGCTCGAAGAGATCATAGTCGAACTGATCGCCAGTTGGCAGAGGCGTATTATAGTAAACCGAGAGATGTGAGCGGATCCAAGCGACGTTGCGGCCACTTAAGCCGCGGTACAAGTCGCCGCGATAGTCGAACTCGCCTGGTTCCAGGACCAAGAAGTTGCCATCCCAATAGGGCAAGATATCCTTTTGATCCCCCATGATCGTCTTATCGCCGATTTTGAAGTCCGCGCTGTCGCCTTCAATGCTGGAGATTACGGCATAAACCCGGCGGCCGTTGGCGCTGGTTAACTGGACGAGGGCTGGTAGATTTGTCTCCTTGACGGCCTGCCAATCGCCGTACATCTCACGGCAGTCGAGGCCTTTGGCGCGCGCCTTAATGCAGGGGGTCCGACCTGGGAGCCCGCCGTAATCCAATCCCCAGCGATCGAATAGGCCAAGGAAGGCTGCTTCATAGAACTCGTTTTCTTGATCGCGTAGGAGCATATCTGCGATGGTAGTGGGCAATTCGTTGCTTGGTGGAAGGACCGCCTGATTCGTGGCGATGGCAATTTCAGGCATGCCGTCCGCGTTGGCGGCATTCTGAGCGATCACCTCTTCGCTTAATTCCAGGGCTTGGACGGGTTCTGATGTGGGTTCGGTGATCGTTTTTGCTGTGGTCAGGGTTTCTTGTGAAGTGGAAGCAGTTTCTGATTGCTCTTCACCCTCCATTTCCCCGCCAATTTGTATGCTAAACTCGGTAACTTCCGCGATTAAGGCGGGAAGCCTTTTTTGCTTATCGAATATGGTCACGCCTATGACCGCGATCGAAATTAAGATTATCGTGATCGAAGCCACCTTGAGTGGGCGCCAAAACCATGATCCCTTCGCCGCCGCCGATCTCCGCTTGCGCTGTTTTCTCTTTCTCTCTTTTTTGTTTGCAAGGTGAGGGCTCTGGATCGGGATGGCCAAAACTTGCTCACTGGGGGAGAGGCCGGAAAGAAGGTCGCCGTCTTCACCAATACTGCCGTCCTTATTTTCGCGTTGGCTAATCGCGACCAAAATTTCTCTTTGCAGGCGGTCACTTTCGGAATCGTCACCGACAATTTCGGTTTCGTAGACATACGGTTTTTCTTCTTCGCCGTCTTCGGCGCCAAGGATGATATCCTGATCGCCCTCAAGTCCTTCATAAAGGGGATGGGTGGCAAGGGCATCGAGAATGTCTCGTTTGACGGCTTCCCGGTCGAAATCGAGAAGCTCCGCTGGCACATCGCGGAGGCCGCTGCGTTGGCGATCTTCCATTGCATCAAGCACATTTTCGGCCGTAACCTGGCTATCGCCCTCGCCAAAAGCATAGACGAGAGCGGTCTCGCATATCACGTTAATGAGCCGCGGTAGCCCGTTCGAAAATTGATAAATTGCCGCACAAGCCGCATCGTCGAAAATATTTGGCCGCCCGCCCACGACCTTTATCCGGTGGCGAATGTAGCGATAGGTTTCAACAAGATTCAAAGGATTGAGGCGGAAATTGACAGAGATCCTTTGAGTCAGCTGGCGTAGATCGGGTCGGTTGAGCTTTTCTAGAATTTCAAGTTGGCCAACCAGGATGATTTGCAGAATTAGGTTTTTGTCTTCGTTCACGTTCGAGAGCATCCGCAGCTCTTCAAGCGCGGAAATACTCAGGTTTTGCGCCTCGTCAATAATCAGAAGGGAGCCGCGGTTATGCCGTCTTTGGTCTAGTAGGTGCTGGTTTAATTTGTCGTAAAGCTCGATCTTATCGCGGCCCCGGTAGTCCAAGCCGAAGGAGAGTAGGATCCACTCGATCAGACTGCCAATCGATTCGTGCGTATTGGTGACGAGACCGACGCTCATATTGGATGGCAGCAATTGGAGAAACTTGCGTACCATCACGGTCTTGCCGGTGCCGACCTCACCACTAATCAGCGTGAAACTCGCTTGCTCGCGCAAGGAGTGCTCCAGCATTTTTAGTCCATTGCGGTGATGGCGGCTGAGATAAAGGAAATTCGGGTCAGGAACCAAGGAAAATGGTCTGCCCCTTAGCCCAAAGAAAGATTCATACATCTTGCGACTACATTGTCAGCTGAGTTTCCAAAACAACACAATTTCAAGCTATTAAATCACCAAAAAAATTGAAAAACCACAATCTTGGTCAGCACTGAAATTGATTTGAGCACTAAGTCCTATTTGGAAAACCTAGTCTACAGTTTTAATGCTTTTTTGACAACATCTCTACGTAAAAGCCTCTATTTTATCTCTACGCAAAAACCTCTATTTTAAATCGCATTCTATTGCGCCGGGTACCGTTTTGGGCCCGATTCGTAATATTTAAGATGTGGCCATAAATTTAATAATATCGAGATTAAGGTTAGTACACTGACGGGCCGAGTTTTTGGAGCCCTATAGTTCATCTTTAACGAGCAGATTGGCGTCTATAGCTGAAAACGCGCGATACTAAATTCGAGTTATGCATTATTTTGTAGTTTGTCCTCAATTTTCCTCAAACTATACCACATTTGCTTTTGATAGTGAGTAAATTTGTAGTCGATTAATTAGTGTTTCCGCTCAAATGCTGCTGTCTGAGTTATACTTTAGCTTTTATAGGGAGACGGGTTTTGGGCGAGTAAAATTGCTCCCCCGCGTCGTTCGGGAGGCCGTGAGAATGGCCGCCAACTAAGCGAAAAGTCTTTGCTCTCGCCCTTGCCGCATCAATCTGGGCGGCGATCGCATTGGTGATAATTTTGCCGGTTGGTCCTTGGTTACGGTGCGGCAGAGGCTCGCGCGATCACTTCCTCGTCTTCTTAACCAGGCAATCTTGGTTCCCGGCCTTTAGGCGCGCGCAAATTTCCTGCGCGGTAGTTTGCTGCTCGAAGGGCCCGGTTTGGACGCGGTGGTAGACCTTTCCGTTCACCTCCGCGATTTCGACATAGAGCGCCAGATCGTCCAGCAGGTCCGGAAATTTACCTTTCAGGCCTTTCCAGATCGCATTAGCGTCGGCCGGGTTCGTTACGGCCGCGACTTGAAGCATGAATCCATCCTCGACAGGCGGGGATGCGAGCTTGGGAGTTTCTTGAGGTGTTTCTGCGGGTTCGCTGCTGGCCGCCGGGGCGGGCTCGTTTACAGGCGCTTCTTCTCCTTGGGCCGCACTTTCTTCTTCTAATACTGATTTATTTGTAGGTGCGAGAGCGATGAAGCCACTCTTCTTAAGTGCCAAACCGAGGTTTCGCGCCGGCGCGCTCGCTTCGTTATTGACAACTGGGGTTCCGCTTGGCTCTTCCGCCCCAACGTCAGCACGTAGCGCGGCGACGACGATGATCTGCTTACTTCCTGCCGACCGAACTTCGCTTGGCTCTTCCACTAGAATCTCGGCGGGTGCAACCGCGGCAACGGTAGTATGCTTGCTCCCCGCCGTTTGGGCTTGACTTGCAGGGGGTGGTTCCTGGCCCTCGAACTGTCCAATTTGGCTGGCTGTCGCCGCGTTAGTTCTGTTTAAAGTCGCATTGCTTTCAATAATTTTCTGCGGCTCGGCGAACGCGACCTTGCTCGCCGAAGTGAGCGAGCCATTGATAGGGGAGGGCTGTTCAGAAGACGTCTGCTTGGATGCCGTTGGGAAAATTCCCGGCTTAAGGTTTGGGGCAGGGGTGGCTGCCACCAATGTTTTTGTCACACTTTCTTCTGGCCGGACATCGCCCGGAGGTGCTGCGGGTGTACCCGCAATCGCCTCGAGCACGACTTCGACGGGGTTGTCGCCCTCATCATAGGCAAGCCACACACCCGCATTGATAGCGCCCATTGCATAAGCGAGGACGATAAAAATTGCAGTGCGCAACAGATATTGCCCTTGCCGCGAGCGGTTTGGCTCTCGGACGGTCTCTTGCGTGCTTAGCCCAACAGGGTCCTGGCGACCCCGCTCAAGATCGGTGGTCTTTTCTTCCTCAACTTCGAGCAAATCCGTTTCGGTTGCACGATCGCGAGCGAGTTCGTTTTCTTCCCTTTGTCCGGCATAATAG
>CAXMNO010000154.1:0-3030 GCA_964194655.1 uncultured Acidimicrobiia bacterium | reverse complement strand
TTTATTTTTTCATTTGCGACCGCTTGGGCTGCGTGCACGCCTCAATTAGAAGGCGCGGCAATGCAGGGCAGGCCCAAGGCGATTGCCTTAGCGCTTGAACACTTTAAACTTAATCGTCCGTTTTTCTTCTCAGCCCACGATCCTGACACCACCGAGGGCGAATTTTCAGTGCAGGTGGAGCAGTTCGATCTTGCTTGGAAAATGATTTCTGGGCGCTTGAGTGGAAGCCAAAAAGCGCAATCATTGGCTGGGCTCAAACGCTGCATTGAAGACGTGCTGGGCGATGACGATATCGAACCCCGTAAAGTCAGCGCGCTGGTTACCGAGCTATCTGAGATCCTGCCAAAGATGTCTGCGGCCTTTTAACGGCCCGTTTAATCTCTCCCTCAATGCTGTTCGCGATCTTGTTGATCGAAGAACGAGGCGGTTTTTGGCATTTCAGGCAGCTCGATATTGTAGTCGACGCAGCGGATACGATTCGTCTTCTTTCCGCGGACAATCAATCCCTCGTAACGCGTCGGCATTGGATTGGGCGAGCAGGGCACCGCGTCTTCAGCCGTATAGACTGTGATGAAAAGGGTGCGCGCACGTGGCGACCGGTTCGCAGCCGACCCGTGCAGCAACCTGGTATGCATAAGGCAGACCGAACCGGCTGAACCTGTGCAGGAAATTACCTTACCTGAGAAGCGGGCATTTATTTCTGGAGATACGGCGCCGGTAAAGACGCCCCCATGCCAAAGACTATACAGCTCGCCCTTGTGGGAGCCCGGTATGATCTCCAGTGGGCCATTGTCCTCATCCACAGCATCGACCATCAAAAGAGCGGTGATAATGTCATCGTTGCTGTGCGGCGTGAAGGGGAAGTCTTGATGCCACTTAACCTCAGTACGGCTGTCTGGCAGCTTTGAATTGATTTTTGTGTGGTGCAGCTTGACGTTCGGCCCGATCAAATCGGCGACGCAGTCTGTCATACGGCTATCGGCCATCGCTTGGAAATACGCTTCTGAGACTTCAATCGGCGCATTGACGCGGCGCAACTTAGGTGTCTCTAAGCTATGTTTTTGCTCAAGGTCAAAACGGGGGCGACCGTCTAAGGTGTCGCCGTAAGCTTGGCGATGATCGCGACTTTCTTCGACCCAACTTGCAAAATCCCTTTTTAAGGCCTGCAACAAGTCCGGTGCGACCGCGTTTTCAACGACAAGATAACCGTTAGCCCAGAAATGGGCTCTCTGGGATTCGTTTATTGCCGTAAGTTCAATACCAGGCATGCGATTCCCCATCTTCGTATAAATAAAGACGACATAGCTGTCATTGAATGTAAACAGTACTCCTGATTTAGAGCAGGTTGTGCCTTCGGTCGGTCGCCTACGGGCAACGAGATCTTCGCGTATACAAAAAGCTCCAAGTATTTGTAACCGTGCATTCAAATTTCCTTCTCAAAAGCCCTTTTTAATCGTTATTGTCGATTCAAATCGATTTTTTTGTTGGAAGGGCACGATAAACGATGAATCTCGATCATATCCGCACCTTTCTGGAAGTGTCTGAATGCGGCAATTTTCATAAAGCGGCAGAAGCATTAAATGTCACGCAGTCGACGGTGAGCGCTCGTATCCGCACGTTGGAGGATCATTTTGGCCTTCCTCTTTTCAGGCGTTCACGCTCAGGCGTTGAGCTGACAGGCGGTGGCCATCAATTCAGACGCTATGCTCTAAATATCCAACATTTTTGGCAACAAGCCTATCAGGCTGTCACACTTCCACGTGGATACAGAGGGGTTTTCGCTCTCGCAGCCCAGGTCAGCCTCTGGGACCGCCTTATCCTGCCCTGGATTCCCTGGATGCGCGCACAGGCGCCTGATTTGGCGCTACGTTTGGATGCGGACTATTCCAACGCGCAGATGCGCCAACTCTCCGACGGACTTCTCGATATCGGTGTAATGTACCAGCCGCGCCAAATTCCAGGTTTGGTCGTAGAAAAGCTTTTCGATGATGAATTGGTGCTTGTTGCGACGCAAAAGCGGGAGGTCAGCGGCGCCTGGGTGGAGGACTATGTCTTTGTCGATTGGGGCGACACCTTTCGTGAAGCGCATGCCCGCTTTTTCCCGGATCTTGAGACGCCGGCGGTATCGGTTGGCCTGGGGGAAATGGGGCTGCGTTACATTCTGGCCAACGGAGGGGCCGGATACTTTCCTCGCCGCGTCGTCGATAATTTGGTGACCCGGGCCGAGCTTTTTTTCGTCGAAGGTGCCCCTTCGCTTGAACGCCCTGCCTATGTGGTTTTCAGCGAGGCATCGTCGGACCCAGAATTGCTGCAATTGGCCCTAACAGGACTGCGTGAAGTTTGCAGAGCAGAGGAGTGGGCACGCGATGCAGGGAGTGGGGAAACGCCGTAATGGCTCTTAGAAGCTGTAAACGCAATGAAAGCTAAGTGGTGCCCGCTCCCGGACTCGAACCGGGACGGCCGTTTCCGGCCTCAGGATTTTAAGTCCTGTGTGTCTACCAATTCCACCAAGCGGGCGGGAAGACTCTAAAGTCTAGCGTCGCAAAATTGCGGTGCGACTTTTGACACGGGCGCCTGCAACACGCAAGAAAAAGGGTTTCCAGAAACGCCTTTGTGAGCCTCCTTTTTCGGCCAACAGAGGCTATTTTATGCGCTACGCACGTTCTGTAGGAATTCGTCGACGGCGCCGCGCAGATGATCGGCTTGCCTGGCCAGATCACTGGAAGCCTCCAATACGCCTTGCGCTGTTGATCCAGTCTCATTGGCGGCCAGGGTGACCTGGCCGATGTTTGCGCTTACCTCCTGGGTGCCGGAGGCAGCTTGCTGGACGCTTACGGAAATTTCCTGGGTGGAGGCGCCTTGCTCCTCAACAGCGCCGGCGACGGCGGCCGTGATGTGGTTCATTTCGCCGATTGTGTCCCGGATTTCATTAATCGCTTTGGCGGCGCTTGAGGTCGCATTTTGAATTTCCGTGATTTGGCTTGAAATTTCTTCGGTTGCCTTACTGGTTTGGTTTGCAAGCGATTTGAC
>CAXMNO010000153.1:0-14408 GCA_964194655.1 uncultured Acidimicrobiia bacterium | reverse complement strand
ATGTGATGCCGTGTTCGGGATGAAGAGGCTATAGCGCGAGAAAGCACAAGAATCCAGCGTAAAGCAGCAAATATGTCAATATGATTGACCTATTTTTCAAATTCCGGGAAAACTTTGAGCGAAGGCAGCACATTTAAGATTTTAGGCGGCGGCAAGAAAGTACCGTATTGGGACTAAATTCATTTTGTTGTTGAGTGAAGCCCCAATGCTATAAGGGCATCACGTCGGGAGGATTATGATTGAAGCCGTTCTTGGTTCGCCGTTTGAAGTTAACCCAACCCTTTTTTCAATTTGATTAGGAGTTGACCTTAGTGGCCCTACTCTATGTCGTGATCCTCGCGCTTGTGCAGGGCATCACAGAGTTCCTACCAATTTCTTCGTCAGGCCATTTGGTTTTGGTCGCGGAAACCAGCAATGCGTTAAACGTCGGCTTTCCTGTGCGGGCGGAGGCTGACAGCCTAACCCTCAATATTGCAGTGCATATCGGGACGCTCTTTGCGGTCTGTCTTTATTTTTGGCGCGATTTATTTGGACTCATGCTCGGCGGGCTTAAGTTGATTACTGGGCGATTTGATCAGCAAAGCCGCCTGCTCCTCTATTTGATCGTGGGATCCATACCCGTCTTTATCGTCGGATTTTTCTTCAAAGAGGAAATAGCACTCGATCTGCAAAATATTGAGGTGGTCGCCTGGGCCACACTGATATTCGGCATTGTGCTTTATTTGGCAGATACGATGGGAATGACCATTAAGCGCATGGAACAGATGTCGTTGTCGCCTGCGATTCTGATCGGAATTGCGCAAGTGCTTGCCTTGATACCTGGAACAAGCCGGTCGGGCATTACCATGTCAATGGCACGTATGCTGGGCTTTGAGCGGCGCGAGGCCGCGCGCTTTTCCATGCTGCTTGCGATCCCGACGATTGCGGGGGCTGGTTTCCTAGGGGCTTTGGACTTGGTTCAAGCCGGCAACATGCAGCTGGGCCGTGAAGCAATAATTGCGGCTTTCCTTTCCTTCATCTTCGCACTTATCGCTATCGCCGCATTAATGGCTTGGCTGGAACGAGCAAGCTTCACCCCCTTCGTCATTTACCGCATCGCCATGGGGCTTTTTCTGCTCTATGTGGTTTATGCATAGAGCGCTTTCAGCAAAAGTGTGTGCGGTTTTGCGCTCGCAAAGCGCGCGACAACAATTGTTTAGAGCACGTTTAATGGTTCGGAAATCATGAAACGTGCTCTAAATAGGGGCTTAGCTCGACCGCGGCTTCAAGTAGCGGCCGCCGACGCGATAGCAGTCAAGGTAGGTGGGCAAGATCTGTTCAAGCGATGTCGCCGTGACTCCTAAGTCACTTAGACCAGGTAACGTGCCGCTTGCGACATTATCGCGGCGAAGCATTGCTACCTGATCCCTGGTGAGTGCGGGTGGCAGAGGTATTCCAGCTAGACCCGCAAGTTTTGCCGCCCCTTCAGCCATTCCACCAATGTGACCGGCCATCTCATACGACAAAGGAACGAGGAGACGGCGCCTGCCGATTTCAGCCAGCATCATCTCCAGCAGCTCGCGAAAGCTATAAACGCTGGGTCCCGCCAATTCATAGGTCTGACCTGCTGCTTTGCTGTGATCCAAGGATGCCATGACGGCGGCTGCGACGTCGCCCACATAGATCGGCTGAAATTTGGTGGTGCCGCCGCCAATCAGGGGAAGTGTAGGCGACATTAGGGCCATGCGGGCAAAGCGATTGAAGAAGTCGTCATCCGGGCCAAAAACGATGCTGGGCCTGAATATCGTTGCACCTGGAAAAGCCTCGCGCACGGCAGCTTCGCCCCGCCCCTTGGTTCGGGCATAAGCCGGGGGCGCTGCTGGGTCGGCCCCTAAGGCCGAGAAATGAATGAGCCGTTTGGCTCCGCAGTCGGCTGCGGCGCGCGCGACACCGGCGGCCCCCTCAACGTGGACAGCTTCAAAGGTCTGGTCGCCTGTTTCATAGAGCAAGCCGGTTAAGTTGATGACGAGATCGGCATCGGCGACGGCTGCTTTAACGCTAGCGGCATCCTGGACTTTTGCTGCGATCGGCACGATTTGGCTGACATCGCCGAGCGGCTGCAAATTCCGAGCTTGGCGTGGCCGACGTACGGCAACACGCACCTGCCAGTCGCCCCGCGCCAAAAGCTGAACTATAGAACGCCCAATAAATCCTGACCCGCCGAAGATTGTGGCAACCGATGGCATGATGAAACCACCTCCCCTATTTTGACCCTTATGGCCGTACGCCCGAACGCTTATTTCGTACCTAGCAATCCAGCAAGCCTGCCAGAGTTATCGAAGTAACGGCGCCATTTTTGTTCTGCAAACTTTATACTAAGACCGCCTTCAAGTTGACAGCCCCAATTCACCACCTATTTTGGACACTTGAACGCGAAAGGCACCTGATTTGGCGCTAGAAGGATAAACTCTTTGAAAAAACCTCAAATCCACCTCCACCATGGCGATCTGCCTATAGGATTGAACCTCGGGCCTAGCGTTGCCGTCGATAGCGAAACGATGGGATTGCGCACGGATCGCGATCGCTTGTGCCTGCTTCAGTTATCAGCAGGCGATGGGATCTGCCACCTCGTGCAATTTCCCAAGGGCGAATACGATGCGCCCAAACTTTCGCGTCTATTGAGCGACAAAAATGTCACGAAGCTCTTCCACTTTGCGCGTTTTGATTTGGCGGTTATCGAACGCTATCTCGGGCTGCGCTGTGGTCCTGTATATTGTACCAAGATTGCTTCCAAGCTGGTGCGAACCTACACAGATCGTCACGGGTTAAAGGATCTCTGTAGGGAATTGCTTGGGATAGATATATCCAAGCAACAACAGTCATCCGATTGGGGTGCGGATACCTTGAGCGAAGACCAGCTGGCTTATGCCGCTAGCGACGTTTTACATCTACATGACTTGAAAGAGAAGCTGGACGCCATGCTGGAGCGTGAAGGACGCAAAGACCTAGCGGAGGCTTGCTTCAAGTTCTTACCCGAACGCGCAGCCCTGGATCTGGCCGGTTGGGCGGAGGTCGATATTTTCGCCCATAGTTAACTTGCGCTGCTATTCACACTTATGGCCATTTTGACTTTTAGTTGCCAGGGCGTGGAAGAGATGCACCATATGGCGCCGAGATCGAGAAAAAAATGATGTCTGACGAGAAAGTAATTGCCATAGCTTCAAGCGCGACCCGGGCCCAAGACTTTGAGGTCGCACGAGGATTGCTTGAGGCAGAAGGCACAGCCCTAGCGGCTTTGGCTGAGAGCTTGGACGATAATTTTATCGCCGCCTTGGATTTGCTATCGAAAGTGTCGGGCCGGGTTGTCGTCACGGGAATGGGCAAAAGCGGCCATGTTGCCCGCAAGATCGCAGCAACGATGGCATCTACAGGAACCCCTGCTCAATTCGTGCATCCAGGCGAGGCCAGCCATGGCGATCTTGGGATGATCACGCCGGGGGATGCGGTTTTGGCGCTTTCCAATTCGGGAAAGACCCCCGAACTTTGCGACATTATTGCCTATAGCCGCAAACGCAGCATTCCCCTCATCGGCATGACTTCGAAGGCTGGTAGCGAATTGGATTTGGCGTCAGATGCGACGCTTATTTTGCCGAATGTGGAGGAAGCCTGCCCGATGGGTTTGGCACCCACAACCTCTACGACGATGATGATCGCGCTTGGCGATGCGCTCGCGGTTGCGCTCCTGGAACGTAACAATTTCACAGCCCAGGACTACAAAAAGTTTCATCCCGGTGGCGCCCTGGGTCAGCGCCTGCTGAGGGTTTGCGATCTAATGCACGAGGGCGATGAATTGCCACTTTGCGATCGCGGTACGATCATGGGCGATGCTTTGCTGGAGATGACAAAGAAAACGTTTGGCTGTGTCGGCATTGTCGGAGGTGATGGTGATCTTATCGGGATCATAACGGACGGTGATTTGCGTCGCCACATGGGTTCTGAACTTCCCTCGCGCCGGGTCGAAGAGGTCATGACGAGCGGTCCGAGATCGATCCATCCCGAAGCCCTCGCAGCCGAGGCCTTGGGCATCATGAATGCCAATTCAATCACAAGCCTATTTGTTAGGGATAACAGCCGGCCGATAGGTATCGTTCGTATACATGATTGCATAAGAGCCAATGTGTAATGGTGCGCGCGGCCCCCGTCAGCGCTTCGCCACCACCAAGGCACCAGAAGTTCCATCTATTTGCCGGTTGGGTGAAGCTGGCCCTCCCCCTCATCGTCGTTGTGCTCTTTGGTCTGATTTTCTTGTGGCCGGAGTTCCAATCCGAAAACAGCCAGCTTTTTGAAACCCCGTCTGCCCGCCAAGCGCAAAACGCAGAGGAAATATCGATTTTGCGCGGCCTCCACTATAGCGGCTATGATAAGAAAAACCGGCCGTTCCAAATCAGTGCCGTAAGTGCATCCCAGGACAAAGATAAAGACGAAGAGATCGAGCTGACACAGCCCTTCGCAGAATTGGAACTGGAAGACGGTTCACTTCTGGCCGTAACGGCGGAAAGCGGCTATTACAACCGTGAAACTGAGACACTTCTCCTCGTCGGCGCGGTAAACATACTCCACGGGGAAGAGTTTGAATTGAGAACGCATCAAGTGCATGTGGATCTTCAAGTCGGCTCGGCTGAAGGTCATTACAGTGTTGAGGCGATCAGTCCTGGAGGCCTCCTGGTTTCAGAGGGTCTTCGGATTGAGGATCAGGGGGGGCGGATTTTCTTCACTGGTCATAGTCGATTAAGTCTCTATTCTAAAAATAGAATGAAAGACCGGTGAATTGATAATGAGTGGATTTAGAGCGGCTGTTTCGACTTGGCGCGGGGTTTCGCTTTTCCACGTTCTCGTGGCCACCCTTTTTACTATAGGCGCTGGGGTATTCTTACCTGACACCGCCCAAAGCCAAAGTGCTGAGGGTGGCGGTATTGAAATTGAAGC
This sequence comes from uncultured Acidimicrobiia bacterium, assembly GCA_964194655.1. Classification (GTDB taxonomy): domain Bacteria; phylum Pseudomonadota; class Alphaproteobacteria; order Kiloniellales; family Kiloniellaceae; genus JAJFGK01. The sequence continues at coordinate 9,443 of CAXMNO010000153.1, read as the reverse complement.
CGAAGGTGGGATCGAGTGGCTTAGGAATGAAAAGCTTTATATCGCACGTGGCAATGCTCATGCCACGAGTGGGGATCTCGAAGTCTTCGCAGGACTAATGAAGGCGCATTATCGCAAGGGCGAGAGCGGCACCGAAATCCACTTGATAGAGCTGGAGGGTGACGTTCGCTTAGAAACGCCTGGTGAGCTTATCTATGGCAGCTATGCGCGCTATGTACCCGAGACGGAACGGCTGGAAATAACGGGTGACAATCTGCGTATGGAAAGCCGTGACGGCGATACGAAAATTACCGCGCGAGATAAGCTGGAATATCACCGAATCGAACGCCGGGCGATAGCGCGTGGCGATGCATTTGCGCGGCGAAACGATACGGACGTAAGGGCTGATATTATCAGCGCCTTTTTTGGAAAGGATGGCGAAGCGGAGCAAGCGTCCGTAGAGAGGATCGAGGCTAACGGTAACGTTGAAATCAAAACCAATGGTGACTTTGCCTCCAGCAATGAGGCGGTATACTTCGTCAAAACTGAAAAAGCGACACTCACAGGCAACGTGATGATCAAAAGAGGGGAAAATCAGTTGCGCGGTGAATTCGCCGAGATTGATCTTGTTACGGGCCGGAGTCGCTTGACGGGTGGTAAAGATGAAAGCGGGAAGCCCAAGCGCGTTCAAGGTCTGATCCTGCCGCGCGCAGCGGTTAAGGACCAGGGTGATGAATCCAGTCAGGAAGGAAATTAGGGCGTGACGCAGAGTTTCGGTAATCCGATGGCGGATGCGCCGCCTGGTGGCCCTCGCCTAGTGGCGGACAATGAGGGTTTGGTTTCAATTAACCTGACGAAAAGCTATCGGCGCCGACCGATTTTGCGTGGCGTCAATATCACACTTCAACGCGGCGAGGTCGTTGGTCTTCTAGGTCCAAATGGCGCGGGCAAGACGACCTGCTTTTATATATTAACCGGACTTCTCGCGCCCGAGGCTGGCTGTGTCATGCTGGATGGCCACGACATTACGGACCTTCCCATGTACCGCCGCGCGCGCCTGGGTATCGGCTACTTGCCGCAAGAAACGTCGATTTTTCGCGGTCTAACGGTCGAGCAAAATATCAGGGCTGTTTTGGAAATCGTCGAACCGCATCCCGATCGCCAAGAAGCACGGCTGGAAGATCTGTTATCGGAATTTTCCATTACGCACCTTCGCCGCTCTCCCGCAATCGCACTTTCTGGCGGTGAGCGCCGGCGGGTGGAGATTGCGCGCGCGCTTGCCAGTGATCCGAAGTTCATTTTGTTGGATGAGCCGCTCGCGGGTATCGATCCCATTGCGATCGGTGATATCCGCGATTTGGTCAGCCACCTGAAGGACCGGGGTATAGGTGTACTGATCACAGACCATAATGTCCGCGATACTTTGGAAATCGTGGACCGAGCTTACATTATTCACGACGGCACGGTTCTCATGGAAGGCGCCCCCAGAGAGATCGTTGCCCATGAAGAGGTGCGCCGTGTTTACTTAGGCGAAAGGTTTAGTCTTTAAATCTGTTAACCAATGGCGGCGACCCAAAGATTAGAGCTACGTCAAAGCCAATCCTTAGTCATGACGCCGCAATTGCAACAGGCGATCAAGCTGTTGCAGTTCTCCAATTTGGAGCTCGCGGCCTACGTGGAGAAGGAGCTTGAGCTTAATCCTCTGCTCGAGCGTGACGATGGCGAGGAGCTGACAAACGAAGCCCGCGACGGCGCGACGGCAGACGGAATAGCTACGCCCGAAGATGATTTGGACAGAGAGAGGCCATCTGAAGATGGGTCGATTGCCCGTGATAGTGTTGATGACCTAGAGCGCTCGGCACCTTCCGACTTTGGGCAAGATGCGCCGCTCGATACCGATTACCAGAATCTCTATAACCACGACACTGCCAGCGATTCCCTCGGCCCCAGCCTCAATGGGGGCATGGAGGCCTGGAGTAGCAACGGCCGCGGCATTCCCAGCGATGATATCGACGGTTATGAGCAGCGCCTTAGCCAAGCACCAACACTACGTCAGCATTTACTCGACCAAATTCAACTGGCCGTGCAAGATCCCGGTGATCGCATAATCGCCCTGCATTTGTTAGATATGCTGGATCAAACGGGCTATCTCTCCGGCAATTTAGCCACACTGGAAGATCAACTAAACTGTTCGTCTGAACGAATCGAAGCAACCGTAACGCTGCTTCAAGGGCTCGAGCCGACAGGTGTTTTCGCGCGCAGCCTTTGTGAATGCCTCGGCTTGCAGTTGGCTGAAAAGAACCGCCTCGACCCGGCCATGCAGGCGTTGCTCGACAATCTCGATCTTTTGGCGAAGAAGGAATTTGCGGCGCTTCAAAAAATTTGTGGTGTTGACCGGGAAGATCTGGTCGAGATGATCACGGAAATCCGCGAGCTTAACCCCAAACCCGCGCTCGATTTTGAAGTCGAACCGGCAGAACCCCTCATACCCGATGTTTTGATGCGGGCGTTACCGAACGGTAAATGGTTTATCGAACTGAACCCCGAAACCCTGCCGCGTGTGCTGGTAAACCAGTCTTACTATAGCGAAGTTTCTGGCCAGACGCGCTCGAAGGGTGATCGAGAGTACCTTAGTGAGCACCTGCAACAGGCGACATGGCTTGTTAAAGCCTTGCACCAGCGTGCAACGACGGTTCTAAAGGTGTCGCGCGAGATTCTCCGCCAGCAAGACGCGTTTTTTCGAAAAGGCATACAGCACTTGCGTCCTTTGACTTTAAAGGACATCGCGCAAACGGTGGAAATGCACGAATCTACAATCAGCCGCGTGACCTCGAACAAATACATCGCCACACCGCGCGGGATTTATGAGCTGAAATACTTTTTCACCGCCGCAATTGCCGGAACCGCCGGGAATGTCCACTCAGCAGAGGCTGTTCGTGATAGGATTAGACGTCTAATTGACGCTGAATCGACTAGAAAAATACTCTCCGACGACACAATCGTCGAGATACTACGGGGTGAGGGAGTTGATATTGCACGGCGAACAATTGCAAAATACCGGGAATCAATGCGTATCCCGTCTTCCGTCCAGCGCCGGCGCAATAAGTCGGCGAGCATATAGTTTGTTGTATTATGTACCTTAAGAATAACGAAGGGAGAGTTCGAGGGGTTCGTCCAAGCGCAAGTCAAGCGCTATTGACTCAGGTTAGGGTCGTCACTATCTTGCGCGCCTTCGGCCGTAGCGGCTATCCTTCAAAGGTGAGCTGGCCTTGAAACTCCAAGAGCTTGTTTGAACAAATGCAGCTATCCGTACAGGGAAAGCAGCTCGACGTCGGGGACGCAATGCGCGTTCATATCGACGATCGTCTGCGGCGCACATTGGATAAATATTTCGGCGATGCCCTCGAAGTAACGGTGACCGTGGGGCGTGAAGCACATCTTTACCGTGCGATTATCGCAGCCCACGTTGGACGTGGCATCCATATTGAGGCCCAAGGTGAAGCTGAAGAGCCTTACCCCGCTTTCGATCTTGCTTGCGACCATCTCGCCAAGCGCTTGCGCCGTCATAAGCGCCGGATACGCCAGCATCATAAAGAGCCTAGCAATGTGGTCGACGGGCTGCCTGCACAGCAGTATATACTCTCAAGCGCCTATGATGATGATAGTGAAGACTCCGACGGGCCGTTTGATGCGAGCAACGATGGCGGCGAGCCAGAACAACCGATCGTCGTTGCCGAAATGTCGACCCAGATCTTGAGCTTAACGGTCAGTGAGGCCGTCATGCACATGGATCTTGCGAGTACGCCTGCACTAATGTTTCGAAATTCGGCTCATGGTGGCCTCAACATGATTTATCGCCGTGAAGATGGGAATATCGGCTGGATAGATCCTCACGGTAATGCGGAATCTTAAGGATTCTCCGCTATTTAAGAGAGCTATGATGGATAATATCGAGGAAATGATCCAACCCGAAGGCATTGTCGCCAACTTGCGGGTTTCCAGCAAGAAGCAGGCCCTTCAAGAGCTTGCTAAGCGCGCAGCGGAGCTGACCGGTCTCGCTGAACGCAAGATCTTTGAGGTCTTAATCCAGCGAGAGCGCCTTGGCACAACCGGCGTCGGGCACGGAATTGGTATCCCTCATGGGAAGCTGGCTGAGCTGGACCGTCTCCACGGGCTGTTTGCGCGCCTAGAGCGCCCCATAGACTTCGATGCGATCGACGAGCAGCCGGTGGACCTTATATGCGTTCTCCTCGCGCCTGAAGCAGCGGGCGCGGACCATTTGAAGGCTTTGGCGCGCGTCTCACGTCTGCTGCGCGATCAGAACATTTGTGAGAAGCTTCGTGGCAGCGATACCTGTGAGGCTATCCACGCCCTTTTAACGACCGCGACAAAATCGCACGCGGCCTAAATCCAATAGCCAATAGATGTGAGGGATCGTTCGCCTGATTGGCGGGGATTTCTGGCCTACGTCGTTTAGTGAACGCTTAGCGGCTCTAATCCCTGCTGCTTTGCAATAGCGACTGCCAGTTCCGCACTTTCCGCTACGACCAATTCGGTCCCATCGGCCGCTGAAAGGCGATAACGCTTTTCCCCATCGACCAGGACTTCGCGGACGTAAACGAGGCTATGGCTGCCAAGGCGCGCGAGGTCTGCTGACGTCATCGTCTGAGGGCGAGATTCAAGGTTCATGCCTCATTCTCCCTCTTTTTATCAAATGATTGGTTATCAAGCACCTGGCTATCAAGTACTTGGGCGAGTTTGCGTTCATCGGCGGGTTTTATCTCCACCTTTTTAACGACCGGTTCGGAAATGGGACGCTCAAGGTCGATTGCGAGCAAACCGTTGATCAATTCGGCACCGGCGACCTCGATTCCTTCGGCGAGCACGAAGCTGCGATGGAACTGCCGCGCGGCGATGCCGCGATGAAGGAACACGCGGTCGCTTTCCTCGCGCCTTTTGCCGCGGATGACCAGTTGATTGTCTTCGATTTGAACCTGTAAATCATCGAGCGTGAAGCCCGCAACGGCGAGAATGATGCGGAGCCGACTCTCCCCAATTTGCTCGACATCATAGGGGGGATAACCATCGCTTCCAGATTTGTTTATGCGGTCGAGCGTCTGCTCGAAATGCTCGAAACCCAGAAGAAGGGGGGAATTGAAAAATGACAAACGAGACATGCTTCTTAATGTCCTCCTCATGCGGCGAGCAAGAACAGCGATTTAATGAGGATCAAAAGCCCGCCTCAGTGCGCAGCTTACTCCCCGATGGCCCACTTATTGGCGCCACTGGTGAAGAATGTGGGGCCGAAGAACTCCACGGTCAAGGCCTATAGGAGAAAGCCAACACCCGGTGAGTGCACCGTAAGTGGCAACTTTGCCCTCTTTCAAAGCCTGGAGATTGTGCCTTAGCGCTCGTGGAATGAGCTGTCCAGGGCGCGATAGACCGGTTTAAGGAGGTATTGAAGCAGGGTTTTGCGCCCGGTATTGATATCGGCGTCCACGACCATGCCTGGAAGGACTAAATTGCGCTCCGGCGTCGCTCCAACATAGTTCTTGGCAAGCGCGATGACCCCTTTGAAATAAGGCTCACCTTCTTCGTCTTGGAAGGAAGAGGCTGAGATATGAACCAGTTCGCCTTCCAGCGAACCAAAGCGCGCGACATCATAAGAAGTTACCTTGACCCGTGCCGTTTGCCCGATCGTCATATGACCGATATCGCGGGGAAGGATTTGCACCTCGGCCACGAGGCTCTCATCTCGTGGCACGATTTCCATCAGAAGCTCGCCTGGGGCGAGTACGCTGCCAACCGTTCTCGTGACAAGGCCGTTGACAATTCCCTCGACCGGGGCGCGAACATCAAGGCGTGCGACACGATCTTCGACGCGCCTTAAAGATTCGCGCACCTCTGCCAATTGGGACGTGATGTTACCCATTTCCGTGAGCGCTTCGTTACGCAACTTGGCTTCTAGCTCGACGAGGCTGCCCTCGGCTTCGTTGAGGACTTCTTGCGTGCTGGAAATGTCACCTTCTATACCTGCGAGGTCGCCATAAATCTCTGTTAGCGTACGTTCCGATTCCAGCAGATTGACCCTGGAATCCAGGCCTTTGCTAACCAAATTACGCCTCAAATCTAGTTGTTCTTTTGTTAGATCGATTTGCGCTTGGATATTCTTTTTGCGCCGCATCATGCCGGAGAGCTTAATCCGCTGCTGGTCGATACGTGATTGAAGCACCTCGCGCTGGCTAGCGCGAGCTTCTTGCTGTAGAGCGAGGATATCGGACTGGTCCTTGAGCAAACCTGGATAGTCCTTACCAATCAAGAAGTCAGGTGTGCGATCCATGACGAAGGCGCGCAATCGCTCTGCACGTAACGCAAAGGCCGCCTCGCGGGCGCGTAGGCCTTCTCTCTCGGCCAAAGCATCTGCGCTCTCAAGGCGCAGTAAGAGCTGGCCTTGATCCACCATCTGACCATCATCGACTAGAATTTCTTTTACGATGCCGCCTTCCAAGTGCTCGACAAGATGGATCGAGCCTGCAGGAATAATCTGTCCGCGCGTGATCGCAACCTCGGTAATATTGGTCATTGCCGCCCACACGATTGCGAGGATGATCACGGTGCTTATGATCAACATAAGATGACGCAAGACACGCGGCGGTCCCGATTCTTCCAGAACAGTCGGACGTGACAGATAGCGTACCAGCCGATCTTTGCGGGTTTGGTGCAGCCTTGATGGTTCCTTGAAGCTCCAAGAACCGAACTGTGTTTGCGTTGGCTGATTGGCCTGCGGTTTTTCGTTATCGCTCATTTGACTTTCCACTGTTGAATCAGCCGAGGCCGATTTGCGGCAGAACTTGTTCGGGCGGCCCAGATAGCATCAAACGCCCGCCCTCAAGATAAAGGATTTGGTCGGCAATACGCATGTGGCTAGGTCGGTGCGTGACGAGCAAAACTGTCGCATTGCCACGCAGCTTTTGTACCTTTTGGATCAATTTCTCATCGCCGTCGCGATCGAGGTTGTTCGCCGGTTCATCCATCAGGAAAATGTCGGCATCCTTGACGTAGGCGCGCGCAAGCATGAGGCGTTGCTTTACCCCGCCTGGCAGTTGCTTTTGAAGTTGATCTGTCAGGCGTGTTTCAAAACCCTCGGGGAAATTGAGGATATCTTCCATCAAACCGGCATCCATGGCGGCTTGCGCCAACTGTGCATCGCTGGCGGTTGGATTTGCCAGGCGCAGGTTCTGGGCGATTGTTCCATGAAAGAGATCGCAGCTCTGTGGAACGTAGGAAATGGCGCCCCGCAGTTCGTCGGTATCGAGCTGCCGGTTATCGATTCCGTCGAGGAATACTGCCCCGGCCTGTGCCTCATAAAGGCCCGCGACGAGACGCAAAAGCGATGATTTGCCCGATCCATTGGGCCCCGCGATCGCGACCACTTGCCCTGGTTTAATTAGGGCCGAAATGCCTAAAAGTGCCGGATCTGCGCGCGAGACGTAGCGCAGGCTCGCGCGGTGAAAGCGGATTTCCCCATCGAAAGTGCGGTGCCGCTCGACGATGCGCTCGGGCTCACGCTCGACACGTTGACGCATCAAGTTATTGATCTGGCGTAGTCCCAATTCCACCTGTTCGAGGCGCGTGAAGGATAAAAAGGCAAGTTGCAGCGGCGACAAGATCCGCCATACCAAGGCCATGCTGGCGATAAGGGCCCCGATAGTAATCTCACCTTCCATCGCCAATAGTGTTCCGAAGGTAAGGGTGGAGATGCCGCCTAGGAGCATTAAGCTTTGCGCGATTGTTTGCACGAGCGAGGAAGCCCGCGCCACACGATTTGACGTCATAGCAGCGTGTGCCGAAAGCGCTCGGAACCGTCCGGCCCATAAGGCCTCCGCACTATAGATTTTTATGGCTCTAAGTTCTGAGAGCATTTCGATCAAAAAGCTCTCTTTCTTGGAACGCGCCTCACTCGACTCCCGCACAGCCTTGCGCAAGAACGGCACAGCTATAAAGGCGACAAGGGCGAAAACCCCAACGAGGACGATGGGGACCCAAATAATCGGTCCGCCGATTGCGGCGATGACGGCAAAAAAGATAAGAACAAAGGGCAGATCCAAAAAGGCCGTTGCCAGGGGGCCTGAGAAGAACTCCCGGATCGATTCAAACTGCCGCAGGCGTGAAATTTGTGCACCGATGGAGGCGCGCTCGGTCACGATGACAGAAAGATGGAGGATTTGCTGAAAAGTTGCCGTACCCACCATCATATCGATGCGGCCGGCGACATAGGCTAGGATACGTGCACGGATTGCCCGAATGCCGCCGTCTGTCAGTAATGCGAGCGCAATTCCACCAAAGAGGTAGTAAAGCGTTGCCGGATCACCGCTCCCGATCACCTTGTCGTAGACCGACATGATGAATAGGGGAACAGAGAGTGCGAGGATATTGCTCACAAAAGAGATGGCGAGCATTTGAAGGACGAGGCCACGAAAACGCGAAGCGATGCTCTGGCACCAGCGTCCAGCCATCGCGGCAGTGCGTAGCGAGCCTGCGGTCTCCTCGTCGGCCTGTGCAAAGTAGGCTGTGCCTGTGAGGTTTGGCAGATCTTCCTCGTAGACTTCCCCGTCGGCGCCATCGAAAAAGGTGAAAAGCCTCCCGTTTCGACGCAGCAGAATCATCAGGGAGCCGCGCTTGGGAAGGAATAGGCAAGGTAATAGACGCGGGTCTAAATCATGCAGGCGGGCCGATGTCTTCTGCGTCGCGATGTGGAGATTGGCCAGGACGGTTCTTAGACGTTCAAGATCGTCAACTTTGTGGAAATGTGGCAGGGCCTCAGCGACATGGCGCGTGCTACCATGCCAACCCAACGCTTCCAATACGGGGAAGAGACAATTGGCAACATGGGAATCGCCGGTCAGATGAGATAAATCGCGATTTGCTTCGCCGGATGTGTGCGATCCAATATGTTGGAGGGCTACGTCACTCATGCCGATGCCTCCGTTATATCGTCTTCGGCGTCATCCTCCGATGTATCAAGGTCACTCCCGGGCTCTTCCATCAGGCTGATTGCTGCATTCTTGTGTGGTGGCTCCGGGTCCGACTGTTCGGCCAATACCTCTATCGTTGCTGTCTGTCGCTTGGCTTTGGGATTTTCGTCTTCTACCAGCTCAAGCTTTCGATCTTTCAGGAAGTAGCGGCACCCGCCCAGGCTTAGTAGCGAGGGCCGGTGCGACACGATTATAATCGTGCATTTACCCTTCAGGCTTAGGAGAGCATCCTTCAAGCGGGAATCGGCTGCGGAATCGAGGCCGCCGTTTGCCTCATCGAACAAGATAATTTTGGGTTCACGCGCGATTGCACGGGCCATCGCGATCCCCTGCTTCAGGCCAACGGGAAGCTCTGTCGGGGCGCCCCGGCCCACCTCGGTCTGATAACCTTCAGGAAGATGGCGAATTGCATCGTCGACCCCTAAAAGG
>CAXMNO010000152.1:0-5706 GCA_964194655.1 uncultured Acidimicrobiia bacterium | reverse complement strand
CTCTTCTTTCTCGCGGATGGTTAGGGTCTGCGGCGTCCGGGTTCCGGCCACGACGTCCTCGCCCTGGGCATTGACGAGGTACTCGCCATAGAAATAGTTCTCCCCCGTCGAGGGGTTTCGGGTAAAGGCCACGCCGGTCGCACAATCCTCGCCCATGTTGCCGAATACCATGGCCTGGAGGCTACAAGCCGTTCCCCACTCAACGGGGATATTGTGGATTTTTCGGTAAGCAATCGCGCGCGTATTCATCCAAGATGCGAAGACAGCGCCAATTGCCCCCCATGCCTGATCTGCCGGTTTCTGCGGGAAGGGGCCGCCTGCCTCGCGTTCGATGAGCTTTTTATAATTCGTGATGAGGTCCAGCCAGTTATCATCCGTCAACTCGGTATCGAGCGTAACGCCCAGATCTTCCTTCGCGAGCTCCAACAGCTCTTCAAATTCATGGTGGGGCACGCCCATCACGACATCGCCATACATCTGAATAAAACGGCGGTAGCTGTCATAGGCAAAGCGACGATCACCGGATTGGCGCGCTAATCCTTCGACCGTTTGATCGTTGAGGCCAAGGTTCAAGACCGTATCCATCATGCCAGGCATTGACGCACGTGCGCCTGATCGTACCGAGAGCAGCAGTGGTTTTTCCGGATCGCCGAACTTCGCCCCGCCGATTTTCTCAACCCTGTCCAGGGCCACGTTCATCTCGTCGCGCAACTCGGCTGGATAACCGTTGCCCTTTTCCGAATAGTGGGTGCAAACCTCGGTCGTGATCGTGAAGCCTGGTGGGACTGGCAGGCCAAGAGCTGACATCTCTGCCAGATTGGCGCCCTTTCCCCCCAGCAGCTCGCCCATGGAGGCATCACCTTCTGCCTTACCACCGCCGAAGAAGTAGACCCACTTGCTCATCTCTTTCCCCCATCCCCATTCGCGAATTCGCACGATCCCCATGGAGGGCCACTTGAACTTAACCCTCAATCCTCGAGAAATCGGCCACCTTTAAGAGCGTTTTGTCGATGGCAGACAAAAGGCGCAACCGGTTAGAACGCAGCGCCCGGTTTTCAGCATTGACCATGACCTGATCGAAAAAATTATCGACCGGCTTTCTAAGCCGCGCCATGGCTGCCATTGCGCCGCCAAAATTTTCCTTCGATATCGCTGCTTCTGCAGCCTCGCGTGCTGATTCCAACGCCTCGAACAACTCAGCCTCCGATTCTTCGGCAAGCAAAGAAGCATCGACCGGCTCATCGAAGCGGACCTGGTCTTTCTTCGATTCGATTTTGACGATGTTGGCAGCACGCCCATGGGCTACCAGCAAGTTGGCCCCGTCCTCAGTCTTAAGGAAAGCTGAAAGCGCCTCGACCCGGTCCAACAGCCTTAAGAGATCGTCTTCATCGCCCAACGCAAAAACGGCATTGATAAGGTCATGGCGCACCCCGCGATCCTTCAAGGCGACCTTCAAGCGTTCGGCAAAAAAGGCGATCAACTCACTCGTCACCTCATCAAAAGCAGGAAGTGGGCCTGCCGAGGCATGGGCATCCAAAGAGCTGTGGATCACCTTATTAAGAGGCAAGCGAAGCTTGTTCTCAACAATCAAGCGGATGACGCCCAGCGCTGCGCGCCGCAATGCAAAGGGATCTTTTGAGCCTGTTGGCTTCTCATCGATCGCCCAAAATCCGGTTAAGGTGTCGATCTTATCGGCAAGAGCCAGGGCTACGGACAAAGGGGCGCTGGGGCAATCATCGGAAGGACCTTGGGGGGCATAGTGATCGGCAATCGCCTCGCCAACCCCCACCGCTTCCCCGTCGTGGAGCGCGTAGTAGCGCCCCATAATGCCTTGGAGTTCTGGAAACTCGCCCACCATGCCGCTGGTAAGATCGGCTTTCGAGAGGCGCGCGGCGCGCCAGGCAGCATCCTTGTCACAGCCCGGAATATATGAGGCCAACTCGCCTGTCAGCGATTCCATCCGCTCGACCTTATCGCCGAGCGTTCCGAGCTTTGCGTGGAATACGATACCACGGAGTGACTTCACACGCGCTTCAAGCTTGATTTTACGGTCATGATCCCAGAAGAAGCGGGCATCGGCCAAACGCGCGGACAACACGCGCTCATTACCCGCAATAATGCGCGACCCGCCATCCTTGATGCGGTCTTTCGCCAAGTTCGAGACAAAGACGAAACGGTCGCCTGCACTGCTCGCGTTCGCTGTGGTCGAGAAATATTTTTGATGAACCTTGAGAGAGGTGGCGAGAACCTCATGCGGCAAATCCATGAAGGCTTCATCGATTGTGCCCAAAAACGGCTCGGGCCATTCCACAAGGCCTGCGACTTCCGCCAAGAGGCCCGGGTCCTCTTTCAGAGAAAGTCCAGCCTCGCCTGCAAGGCTTCGCGCACCATTCGCAATGATCTCCCGGCGTTCTTCAGCATCCAGGATCACGCGTGCAGTGCGCAACTTTTCCCTATAATCCGCAAAGGAGGAAACCTTGAAAGCCTCAGGCGCCATAAACCTATGGCCGGAGGTCTGATTGCCGAAAGCAACGCTAAGCCCTCCGCCAAGATCAAAGCTGCCCTCTAGGGCCTCGCCATCAAAAACCGCGCAAATCGAGTGCAGAGGCCGAACCCACCTGGTCGTTCCTTCCCCCCAGCGCATGGATTTTGGCCAGGAAAATTTGGAAAGTGCCTCTATAATCGCATCTGGCAGCGCTTCACTCGCCGTGCGTCCTTCGATTTTTCGCACCGCAACGTAAAAGCTGCCCTTTGGGGCTTCTTGAACCTCAGCCTCTGAGATATCGAGGAGCCCATTGGCCCGCATGAACCCAGCAATTGCCTGTTCCGGCGCCCCTATTTTCGGGCCTTTCTTTTCTTCCACGACATCGGGCTGACGCTCGGGCAAGCCTTCCACAACGATCGTCAAACGACGCGGCGTCACAAAGCTTCGGGTCCGCTCAAAATCAAGCGAACGCGCCTTCAAGGCAGCGATCATGAGCTGGCGAAAATCTTCAGATGCCCGCTTTTGCATGCGCGCGGGTATCTCCTCGGAGAGGAGTTCAAGCAAAAGCTCAGGCATCGCCACTACCTCCAGATCTTGCTGCCTGCAATTGATCCGATTCCTTCCCCGCCGCATCTAGCTGTGTTTGGTGCCAAGCCTCGCAACAGGCTTTTGCGAGCTCTCTCACCCGGGCGATATAGGCTTGGCGTTCCGTTACAGAGATTACGCCGCGTGCATCGAGAAGATTGAAGAGGTGACTGGCTTTCATGCATTGATCGTAAGCTGGAAGCGGCAAGGGTCTGCCATTTTCCGCGCCATAGCTGAGGACGCTTTTACACTCATTCTCGGCATCTTCGAAATGGCGGAACAGCGCTTCAGTCGCCGCCACTTCGAAATTGAAGGTCGAAAACTCTTTTTCCGCCTGCAAGAAAACATCGCGGTAACGCTTGCCACCCGCCTCAGGAGGAAGGCCGTTCCAGTCGAGATCAAAGACGTTTTCAACACCTTGCACGTACATCGCAAGCCGCTCGAGCCCGTAGGTCAATTCCAGCGGCACGGGGTCGCAATCAATGCCGCCAACCTGCTGGAAATAGGTAAACTGCGAGACTTCCATGCCATCGCACCAAACCTCCCACCCAAGGCCCCAAGCGCCTAGCGTCGGGCTTTCCCAATCGTCCTCGACAAAGCGGATATCATGCAGCAAGGATTCAATGCCAATTGCTTCCAGCGAACCCAGATAAAGCGCCTGGCTATCAGGCGGGGAGGGTTTCATCAGAACCTGGAACTGGTAGTAGTGCTGCAAGCGATTCGGGTTCTCCCCATAACGCCCGTCCGTCGGCCGGCGCGAGGGCTGCACATAAGCAGCATTCCAAACGCCCGGCCCAAGCGATCTCAGGGTCGTTGCAGGGTGAAAGGTCCCAGCGCCCACCTCCAAATCATAGGGTTGGAGGATGACACAGCCCTTATCGGCCCAATAATCCTGAAGCTTCAGAATCAAGCGCTGGAAACAGGTCTCTTTATTTGGTGCGGGTAGCAAACTGGATGACATGACTCAAGAATCGTTATGCTGCGGTGCAACAGGATTTGCGAACATTAGACCCGCAGCTTTGGGGAATCAACAGCGGAAAGAAGAGATTAAGGTGGATCAAGTCTCACTTCGCTTTAAGGTGCGCCTCGGTCTCTTCAGGCGTCAAATGAGAAACGACCTGAACGCGGTCATGCAACTGAATTTCCGGATAATGCTTTTGCATTCCAGAGAGCATGACGTCGTCCGGCCACTCATCCTGTTTGCCTAAGAATGCCGCAACTTCGCTAAGCGCCATGGTATCACACCCCGTAACCCAGACGGCGACACGGCGTTCCGGTGTCACCTCGCTGTAATACTCCATCAGCCCAGGCTCGATGACCGGCTCACGCCAGCGAATAGTCGCCCTCTTCTCACAGTTGAGAAGGGGGCCGAAGAGCCGCTCCGCTAGCGGAAGACTTTGATTCATCATCAATCGCGCCGCGCGATTTCGTCGGCAAGCGCCTTGACCTGTCTCTCCACATTCACATCCATGAAGGATGTCACTTCTCGCGAGCGATCCTCGAAAACCGTTTCATAGGGCGTGTTACTTTCCTTTTCCTCGGCCACCCATTTCTGGATTGTCCGGTCGCGTTCTTCGATGAGGACTTTGATTTGCGGCTTGAAAAGCGGGAATACAGCTGAAATCCAGCGATTCACCGGCCAAGACGGCCAAGTGTGGTCGATCAAGAAGTAATCGAGCATCTTGATGACATCGTTTGCCTTGAACCAAACCTCGCCCGTCACCCAGCGGTTCACAGTGAAAAGGCGAAACCCGTATCCCGTGGGGTTCATCGATACCGAAATCAGATGGGAGAGATGATCATCCGGCTTCTTCGGCAGCTTCGCGCCTGGAATTTTCGCAGGCTTTAACCCCTTGGGCATGCCTTTGGGCCGGAGGAAGGTATGAAAGTGCCCGTGTTCGCCATCGAAACGCTGATCCACCGCGTGGGCATGGTAATAGAACTGCGCGTGGGTTTCCTTGTCGTAGACATCGCCTTTGGGCAGGTGGTCCCACTCAAAAAACTTTTCCTGGGTCTTCAAAAGCTCGCCCACCACATTGGCGCCGGTCTTGGCCAAGATTCGGTGGATATTGAGAATTTCCGCCCCGGCTTCTGCCATGGTTGCCAATTCATCATCCGAAAGCTCCGAGAGGTGAGTGTTGTCGGTTACCCTGACGGCTTGGATCAATTCTTCTGTTCTCATTTTAAAACCTGCGCTTGGGATGTGAATTCATGCTCTTGTTTAGATAGGAATTTGTGGCCGACGACCATACCTGGCGCGGATAAATTTCGCGTGAGGAATAGGAATATGCCCCAAATCTGTGGGCAATCTCAATGGAAACAAACCATCACGCTTATCGCACCTATCTGGTGGCCATGGCCTATTCAATGCTTGAATGATAACTTTGAGACTATTAAAGAGCCTAGCGCCCACTTAAAAATACCCTAGAATTTCGGGCTATGGAGGCGGCACTAAGGGAATTACGGATATGGCGATCAAACAACCCTACCTCTTATTTCTAGGCGATGCGCCGGATCAGTTGGCGGCGAAAACGGCGAGCGGCATCGTCCATTGGCGGCGCGACTGGTGTCTCGGCCAACTGCAATTGCCGGATTGCCAGGCCGATCTGGGCTTGCCGGATATGAGCGTAGCCGAA
>CAXMNO010000151.1:0-7380 GCA_964194655.1 uncultured Acidimicrobiia bacterium | reverse complement strand
TGCTCAGCCAAACGCCGCAATAAGGCTTGCGATCCATCACCACCAATACCGATGAGCGCATCGAGTTCTAGGGACTTTAAACCTTCAACCACCTCTGCGGAGCGATCGAGCGTACGCCCATCTTCCATCGGAAAGGCAAAGGGATCACCTTTGTTGGTTGTTCCCAAAACTGTCCCACCTTGGCGAATGACCGTACCTGGAAAATCAGCCAGGGTTAGCCGACGCGCTGCGACCGGCCGCTCTAGCAATCCAGCCGTCCCATTTTCAATACCGGTAACCTGCCAGCCGTATCCCTCGATTGCGCGATGGGTCACCGCCCTGATCACCGCATTCAAGCCCGCACAATCGCCGCCACTGGTTAAAATACCAATTTTTTTCAAAGGCATTCTTTATCACCTTCTTAAACCGTACATTGTCTTAAACCGTACACTGCCGGGTTTCTCATTTTAGGCCGCCGAAAGAAATCTGATGGGCCGTGAAAAATCCCCTTGCAACAAGATCCGAATCATTGCGTTGTGAGACTACAAATTTCAAGCTCTAGGCGTTATAATAGTGCCTAGAGCAAATGAGCACCCTATCAATAGTCGGGCCGTAAACCCCGGGCACACCGGGCTTTAGCCTTTTCTCGGGTTTGCTAACGGAGAACCATGGAAAAGCCCAGCGTCTTTCAATTGCGCCAACGCCTAGAAGAATTGCGGTGCGAACACCGTGATCTTGATGACGTTATCACTCACTTGGTCAACGCCCGCCCGTTCGATCAACTTCAAATGCAGCGCATGAAAAAGCGTAAACTACGACTAAAAGACGAAATGCTGAAGATCGAAGACGAGCTTTTGCCCGATATTATCGCCTAGAGCACTTTTAATGATCCCTCGATCATGAAAATCGCTCTAAGATCTTATTGTTACGCACTTTCCGGGCGCAAAACCGCGCACACTTTTGCTGAAAGTGCTCTAGGATTTTTAACCGGCGGCGCTACCGCGACTTAACGGTCTTCACGTTCGCCGAGTTTTTGGGCGTACATCGCCCTATCGGCGGCATCGAGCGCTTTTTCAACTTCATCACCGGCACTTACTGTATAGACGCCGTAAGCGATGCCGATTTGAAAATCTCGCTCTTCGTAGCTCAAGACGGCTCCGGCGATTGCCTCTGCTAACTCTTTGGCCTTGGATTCGGCGGCTTCCTCATCTGTTTGCGCGAGAATGACCCCAAATTCATCACCGCCTAATCGACCCACCACATCAGACGCACGCAGATTCTTCAAAAGCACATCGGCCACATGCTTTAATGCGACGTCGCCTGCCGCGTGGCCCAGGCTATCGTTGATTTCCTTCATGCCATTCACATCGAAATAGAGAACGGACCCGGAGGACCCATAGCGTTCGGCAAATGCAGTACTGCGCGAAAGTTCGCGAATGAAGGCGCGCCTGTTGAGGATTGGAGTAAGGCTGTCCTGGTCGGCCAACTGCTCCAAGTGGTCAGCGCGCTTTTTCAGGCGATCGATCTCATCGCGGAGGTTTTGTACCTCCGCCATCAAGGTTGCAATGGCTTGACGGACCTTGGGTGTCAACTCAGCCTCGGGAACACCCATGATCGAGGTGACATCGCCGGTCTGATCGACGGCACCGCTTCCCTCGACCGCACCCGTACGTACGGACCGTCCGGTACGCCTCGCCGGCGTAACGGCGCCGCCTTGTACGCCTGAGGTGATGCCACCGCGATTTGTAACTTTCATATCGTGGTCCGCCAAAAAGTTTCTGACCTAATCCCCGCCTGATCGAGAGTTAGTTTAGCAATAACTTCTCTCATCACCAAAAGATCTATAAAGATCAAGCGTAAAGGCTTCGTTCACAACTGAAGGGGATAGCGGGCAAATTTCCACCAAGTTTCGTGCGAGCGAGGCCCCACATTACTTGCATAGCTGGAAGCATATCACGATAATGCGCGGCCAATTTCCGCCCCCGGTACGACTGAAGAGATAAGAGATGAACCAAGAAAAACCCTTAGTTGGGATCATTATGGGTAGCCAGTCCGACTGGGCCACCATGCGTCATGCTGCAGAGCACCTGCAGGCTTTGCAAGTTCCCCATGACATCCGAATCGTCTCCGCCCACCGGACCCCGGAGCGCCTCTATGACTATGCCAAAAATGCGCGGGAGAATGGCTTAAAAGTCATAATCGCGGGCGCGGGCGGTGCGGCGCACCTTCCTGGCATGGCCGCCTCCATGACGACCTTGCCGGTCTTGGGAGTACCGATCGAAAGCCAGGCATTACGCGGCCAAGACAGCCTCTATTCCATCGTGCAGATGCCTGGTGGCGTCCCGGTTGGAACTCTTGCAATCGGTAAAGCAGGCGCGATCAATGCGGCTCTTCTCGCTGCCTCGATTCTTTCTCTCTCAGACGGTGCACTTGCCGAGCGTCTTACCGCGTGGCGCGAAGAGCAAACGGCGCGCGTTGCCGAAATTCCCAAAGACATCGACTAAACCGCGAAAGATTACTGGGAAAAGGACCCTGCCTCCCTTGATTAAAACTTTGACGCAGCCACTTCCACCAGGCTCTACCATTGGGATTTTGGGGGGTGGTCAACTTGGGCGCATGTCGGCTCTCGCTGCTCAGCAGCTTGGCTACAATTGCCACATCTATTGCCCTGATGAAAATGCGCCGGCCAAGCAGGTGACTGCCTTTTCCACCCGTGCAACTTATGACAATAAAAAGGCGCTTTCCGCCTTTGCAAAGGCTTGCGACGTTATAACCTTTGAATTTGAGAATATCCCTTCTGAAGCGGCCCGCTATCTGGCAGGCAAGGTTCCGGTCCACCCAGGGCCTGAGATCCTTGAGATTTGCCAGAACCGGCTGAGGGAAAAGGATTTTTGCAATTCCAATGGTGTCCCCACCGCCCGTTATAGCGAAGTGACGGGCCCCGGCTCACTTGAGCGTGTCATGCGCGATATAGGAATACCTGCCGTCTTGAAAACAACCGAGTTGGGGTATGACGGCAAGGGACAAGTCGCCCTTTCTTCAAGCAGTGATCCAGAGGAAGCCTGGAATGCAATGGCAGGCGGGCGCGAAGGCGTGGTCGGGATCGTTGAAAGCTTCATCGATTTCCGCTGCGAAATTTCCGTGATTGTTGCGCGAGGCCTTTTCGGTGCCATTGAAACCTATGTTCCCGTCGAAAATCAGCACCACAACCATATTCTTGATAAGACCATCGCACCGGCACGGGTATCGCCTATCGTTAGTGAACGCGCGGAGGTGATTGCCCGTCATCTTGCCGAGGCAATCGGTCTCGTTGGCCTTTTGGCTATAGAAATGTTCGTCACGCGCGATGATGAAGTCTTGGTCAATGAACTAGCGCCCCGCCCGCACAATTCAGGCCACTGGACGATCGATGCCTGTTTTACCTCGCAGTTCGAACAGTTCATCCGCGCGGTTGCCGGCTTGCCTTTGGGCTCGATCTATCGCCATTCGGATGCCGTCATGAAAAACCTGATCGGAGACGAGGTCGACCAATGGGCTGAGTACCTGAAAGAGCCAGGATCGAAGTTGCACCTCTACGGTAAGAAAGAGGCGAGGCCGGGCCGCAAAATGGGTCACGTCACCCGTGTCGTGCCAAAGAGCTAGAGCGCTTTCAGCAAAAGTGTGTGCGGTTTTGCGCTCGCAAAGCGCGCGACAACAATGGTTTAGAGCACGTTTAATGATTCTGGTATCATTAAACGTGCTCTAGTTGAATTTTTGGCTTGAAGCCCGAAAACTATCTGCCGGATAGGACTGAAGGCCCGATAGGACTAAAGGCCCGATAGGACTAAAGGATCGTAATCGTGGAACTGGAAGATTTCCGACGCCATGCGCACGAGTTGGTCGATTGGATGGCAGACTACTTGGAAGGTGTTGAGAAATACCCCGTTCGCGCACAGGTAAAGCCTGGTGAAATCAAAGAACGGCTCCCCCAAAGCGCGCCTGAATCCGGGGAAGCCATGGAAGATATCTTCCGTGATTTTCAGGAAATTATTCTGCCGGGGATGACCCACTGGCAACACCCTTCGTTCTTCGCCTATTTTCCAGCGAATTCGAGCCCGCCTTCCGTCTTGGCGGAGATGCTGACCGCTACTCTGAGCGCCCAGTGCATGTTGTGGCAAACCTCGCCCGCAGCCTCGGAATTGGAGGAGCGTGTCCTCGAATGGCTGCGTGCCATGCTAGCTTTGCCGCAAGACTTTACAGGCGTCATTCAAGATAGCGCGACCAGCGCCACGCTTGCCGCCCTTTTATGCGCGCGTGAAAAAGCCACAGCGTGGCGAGGCAACGAGGGTGGCCTGCCAGCACTCGGCGCCGAAGGCCTCCGGCTTGCGGTTTATTGCTCCCAAGAGGCGCATTCTTCTATCGAGAAAAGCCTTAAGGTCGCGGGCCTTGGCAAAAGCAGCTTGCGAAAAATCAAGGCAGACAGCGACTTCGCCATGGATATCAAGGCTTTGGCTGCGGCAATCTCCGCCGATAAAGCTCAAGGTATCACGCCATGTAGTGTTGTCGCATCAATGGGCGGCACAGGTGTCGGGGCCATGGACCCGATCCGGGCGATTGGCGAAGTATGCCAACGCGAAAGCATTTGGCTGCATGTTGATGGCGCATGGGCTGGCAGTGCATTGCTATTGCCAGAGGAACGCCAAATGGCAGATGGCATGGAGTTAGCGGATTCCTTCGTTTTCAATCCGCATAAGTGGCTCTTTACTAATTTTGACTGTTCGGCTTTTTATGTCCGCGATCCTGAAGCACTGCAACGCACCTTGGCGCTGGTGCCTGAATATCTGAAGTCCCCCGAGGGTCAAAGCGTTACCGACTATCAAAACTGGTCCGTGCCGCTTGGCAGGCGTTTTCGTGCCTTAAAACTGTGGTTTGTCATCCGCTCTTACGGCGTCGAAGGCTTACGCGCATTACTGCGAAATCACATTTCCTGGGCAAAAGCGCTTTATGAAGAGGTGCGCTCGACACCTGATTTCGAAATCCTTTCACCCCGGCACCTTTCCCTCTTCACTTTTCGCTACCACCCGAAAAATGTCGATACGGAGGGGGAATTGGATGATCTCAATGATAGACTACTGCGCCAATTAAACGACAGCGGCGAGTTGTATTTGACCCAAAACCGCGTCCGCGGACGCTTTGCAATCCGCTTTGTCGTCGGCCAGACCTATACGCAAGAGCATCACGTGCGCAGCGCGTGGCAGCGGATCGTGACGACGGCGAGAGAACTCTAAAAAATCGGGCTTCCAGTGCCCCAAAAGGTGACTTACGAAATGACCAATGCAGCACCCAATGATTTAAAGATTTTCAAACTCTGGCCGACGCCGGTATTGCGCAAGCGCTTTCCCGACCACGAGGCGCTAAAGCCACAGCTGATAGATTTTACGAAGCGCTATCGTGAAGAGCATTCTCAAGGGCGCAAGGCCAACGAAAACACCGGCCTCTACGAGAGTCATTACGACATTTTTCGCAAATATGCCGACCAGGAACCCGCTATCGCTGCTTTAGCGAGCTTCCTGACCCAGTCGTTTGCAGAGATTACCGGCGCGGTTAACCGCGATGCCTGGAAAAACGAGGGCGTGGATATCAGCAAGATAACTGTCAATATCACCGCATCCTGGTTCATCAACTATCTTGAGAGAGGAAACGTAGACCCGCACTTGCATGGAAATTGCTCCTGGTCTTGCGTTTATTATTTACAGATGCCGCCTGCGGCCCACGACAAAGATGGCGCAACATACTTTATTTCCCCAACCAACAAGAGTGGTTCCGAGGACTTCGGCGCATACTACACGCGTGAGGCCAGCCGTTACTTCACCGCTGTTGAAGGTTTTGCCCTCTTCTTCCCCGCTCATATTGTGCATGGGTCTTTTCCCTCAACAGGCAATGACCCTCGCGTCATTTTTTCAGCCAACGCTATCTTGGAAGGCCCTCGTAAAGAGGCCCCTGAGGCTCTTTAGCGAATAGGCCAGAAGCTCTATAGCTAAAATGAGAGTGTCGCGACGCGCACACTTTTGCTGAAAGTGCTCTAGGGTTTGACAAAGGCCGGTGCTGGCTCCCTCGTCTTGCCTGCCATCACGCGCTTACGTGTGCCGCGCGCCTCTAAAAGAAGTTCCGTGATTTTGCGCTCTTGCGCCAATTCACGAATTCTAAGACGTTCAGTTTCTGGGGCCAGCTGGCCGCTGGTCCTAAGACCCAGGTGTCGCGCCCATGAGGCATACTTCTTAGCGACTTGATGCGGCTGGAAATCGCTTAACTCATCGGGTCCGATCTCGTCTTCAACGACGAGAAAGCCTTCCTCCGCCGCCGCATTTATGAGCGCTTGACCAGCCGCTGTTCGGACAATCACCGCGTTCGTTCCCTTGTCCGTCTTTTGCCCCTCCCAAGTGGGGGAGCCACCAGGCCAAGTATCGGCAGCTGCGATATCCGCGCCCTCCCCAATTCCATCAGGGCAAATCTTACAGCGGAAAGGAAGCGACCAGGAGGATGCATCCTCCCACATATTCAGATAATTTTGTTCGATGACTTGCCCATCCGTCATTTCGATCCGCGTCGGCCCGGGACAGCCATAACCGCGGTAGCTGAGGGAATGAATTTTTTGAAATTCTATTCCTTGCTCGCCTAAAAACTCCCGTAAGTCTTTGCTCGGCATGAAACCACCGCAAACAGGGGTGAGCCAATAGCGCACAAGCGCATCTACGCGGCTATCGTGCCGTGCGAGGTTGCGGAGCGCGGCGATATCACAAGGTTTCCCGACAAAGGCGAAGGGATTGCCGAGCTCAAGTAGGGAATCCATATCGCTAAGCACCGCTGTTGGCCCATAGCGCGAGCCGGATGCCGTAATGACATCCGCTGCGACTCGACTGATATGCCGTTCCCCAAAGGAGGGCCGCTCGTTTGAAGCCTTGACATGCAATATGAAATCGACTTGGCCTGAATGCAGCAGATAAAGGGCCAAGGCTGTCAGCACGCCCCCGGTCGCTGCACGAAAGCGGACCTCGGGATCGGCCGCATAGGCCATAACCATCTCGCGGTAAGGGCCCCAAATTTTATCTTGATGCGTGGCCTCTTCAATCAGCCTTGTTGGCAATCCCTCGACCCTGGTTCCAGGGCAAACATCATAAATGAGATCGACCGTTTGGTGATCTAAATCACCGCAAACCACAGGCCGTTCATCACCACCCGATGTCACTGCCATTCGCACGATCTCTGGCCCTGCAACCGATTGGCACAGCCCGCAGCCAATACAAAGTCCGCACTCGGATATGCGATCAAGACGCTCTTTTGGTGAAATCTCGGACAAACCTTCAATTGACATAAATTTGCCCCATAAGCCTTGGGTCGATATTTTTCACGTCGACGCCGACA
>CAXMNO010000150.1:0-3318 GCA_964194655.1 uncultured Acidimicrobiia bacterium | reverse complement strand
GCCTGCCTCAATCGTCTAGACCTGATGAGTTCTAATTCGGGCCTGTTCAACCGGGTTAATTTTTTCCTCTTCCGATCTGCTTTTTTGTCAAGAGCCTCATATCCTGTTCTCCGTTCCGGCAGTAACCTCGTGTTGCGTATTCTCGGGCGAACGAAGCTACAGAATTGACAGTCGGCCCTATTCCCATCTTCTATGTACCAAATTTCCTTACATTATTTCCCGCAAGAACTATAATCGAGCCACAACCAGGAAGGGCGCATAGTTGTTTGACAAGAGGTCAACCAGCCCCTTTTCAGGGTCTGAAATCTGGAACTGTGCAACATGACGATGACGACGCGAAGAAACATCCGCAAAGTGTTCTTCTTATTTGCCGTCCTCTTTATTCTTCTTGGGCCCTTCTATCGCCAAGTTCTTGAAGGGGAGAGTTTCGTTTTCCGGCCCTGGATCATGTTTACCGACAGGGGCGTGGGCACTTTTCTCGTCGATTTTCACGAATTCAAATCAGACGGCACCCACACAAAGATCGACTATATGGAAGTTCTTGGTCACGCAAACACAAGAGGTTGGCGCGAGCCCAAAGCGCTTTGGCGGCTTTCCAGTTGGGAAGAAGGCGTTTTGAAAGTCGGCAGTCAACTCTGTCAGAAGCTGGGCCAGCAAAAAGACATACGAGTCTACGCACGCCGTGCGGCAAAGCACGGATGGGAAATCTATCACGAAGCAACCGAAAACCTCTGTGCGAGGAGCGCCCCCGGCCAATGACCAATGCCAGCTTCCAAGAAGGCGGCAAGCACGCACCGAAGGCTTTATCGGATAAGGTGGAAAGGCTCTGGGCCAGCTTCTTAGCGTGGGGTCTTGATTATGAAGGCTCCACACGATCGGCTGCGATTATCCGTATCGGTTTGGGGTTGTTGCTATGGGGGCGTTTTGCCAACGATCTTCTGCCTTTTAGGTTCCCGCTTGGCTTAGAGACACTCTACTGTCTCGCGTTCTATGCCCTGACAACCTTGATGATTGTTGGCCTTTGGGCGCGGCTTGCCACTTTTCTCACCGGCCTGTGGGGGCTTTGCACTTACTATTACATAGGCCATGTTTTCGGGCACGAGCCCTATACCCATCACCACACATATTGGCTGGCTATAGCGACCATTTACTGTGCTTTGACCCCTTGCGGACTTTCTTTTTCCATCGATCGCTGGCTGGCCCTTCGCAGGGCGCAGAAAAGCTCATCACCGCCACCTGCTGAGCGTGGCAACCTTTTTGGCCTTCGCCTTATCGTTCTGCAACTGAGTGCGATGTATTTTTGGACCGCCTACGACAAGACCTTCATGGGCTTTTTGAGTGGCGAGCGCCTGCAACAAATCTTCGCATACTACTACGTCGGCTCCCAAGCAGGTCCCTGGCTGGATTTTGCTCTTCTTTTCACTCTCGCAGCGGTTTCTATTACTTTATTAGAGTACGCACTTGCATTTGGATTGCCTTTTGCAAGAACGCGCAAGTGGCTGTTGATCCCTGGCCTTTTGATGCATTGCGCCTTTTACGTGATGCTTCCAATCGCCACTTATTCGGCAACTGTGGTCTTGCTTTATCTGGCCTATTTCGACGCGGATCGCGTCCACCGCGCCATCGATAAGCTCACTAGCTCCGACAAATTAACGGAGGAAAAAGAAGGCACCGAAAATTAGGTTTGCCTCGCACGAACGAATGGAAGATTACTTTACGGCTAATCGTTATGCGCTGGTGAAACCTTATGGCTCCCTCTTTTAAAATCGCGATCAATGACTTTCTTCCCCGCTTCCAATTGCCGAACCATCGCGGCAAGGGGAGCGATTTGTTCCGCCATGCGCGTGGAAAGCCGATCGCTCTTCTTTTTCTTCCCTCAGATGAGGCTGATTGCCTGAATTTTCTGAACGCCATTACCGAGGGGGCGAATAGTCTTGAGGAGCAGGCTCACGTCATAGCGATGAGTGATCGCCATCCCGAGCAAAGTGCAAAGCTCGCAGAGAAAACCGAATTTCCCTTCCCTATCGTCTTCGATGAGTCTCGTCAAATGGCAGTAGCCCTTGGACACATTCGCGAGGACCAGCCAGGCGAGAGCTATCCAGAGCGTGCTGCACTTTATCTCGCGGATCCGAACCGGCGCCTCTCCCAAGTCATACGGCCGGAAAAAATCGCCGATGCGCTCCCCCAATTATTAAGCGGACTGGCAGACCTTCAACCTGGCTCGGCACGAACCGCAGCGCCATCCGCGCCGGTACTTTTGGTACCCAACGCGCTTGACCCGGAACACTGTGAGCGTCTGATCCACCTTTGGGAGACAGGTGGCAATAGCGAGACAGGCGTCTTTCGCGGTGCCAATCGCGATGCTGGTGGCCTAATCGACCGCACGACCAAGAGCCGGCGTGATCACGTCATCACCGAGCACGACGTCGCCCAAGAGCTTGCAGGTGTTATTGGTAAACGCGTCGTTCCCGAAATCTTCAAGGCCTTCTCGTTCCGGGTAAAGTACGTCAAGGAATTCAAGATTGGCTGCTATACGGCTGAAGACGGCGGTTTTTTCACGCCCCACCGTGACAATTACGCTGAGGTGGGCGGTCGTCGTTTTGCTATAAGCTTAATATTGAACGGCGAAGAATTTGAGGGCGGCGCGCTTCGCTTTCCGGAATACGGCCCCGGCCTCTATCACCCTGGCACAGGTGATGCCGTCGTTTTTTCCTGTTATCACGTCCACGAAGTTTTGCCTATTACGGCGGGCCGTCGCTTTGTCCTTCTCGGCTTCTTCTATGGTGCCGAGGGTGAAGAACAAAGCGGGCAACCCGCCTAAACCAAGCCGTCTTCGCCTAAAAGGTCTCGACCCAGGGCCGCAGCTCGACTTCCCACGCCCAGGTCGAGCGCGGCTGTGCGTGGAATTGGAAATAGGTCTCGGCAATGGCATCTGGATGAAGCTGATTTTCCTCCTGCGATACGCCGTCCCCGATACTACCATCCAGCACGAAATGCCCGATGTGAATACCCTTGGGGTGCAGCTCGCGTGCCATGGATTGCGCTAAGCCGCGCATGGCAAACTTGCCCATCGCAAAGGAAGCGGATTGGGCATAGCCTTTGACGCCCGCCGAAGCCCCGGTAAAGAGGATGCTTCCCCGTCCGACCGGGAGCATGAGGCGTGCGGCTTGCTGGCCAGCCAGAAACGCACCAAAGGCTGTGATACGGATTGCTCTTTCCACATCCGCGGGGTCTAGATCGACAAGTGGCCCTTTGGTCCTTGCCGAGGGGTTATAGACCACGAGCTCAGGTACGCCATAGTCACGCTGAACCCAATCG
>CAXMNO010000149.1:0-4089 GCA_964194655.1 uncultured Acidimicrobiia bacterium | reverse complement strand
CCGGTCATGATCCGGATCAGCTCATCCTGGTCGAGATTGTCACCACCTTGCGCCCATTTGAATAGCAGCAGTTTAAGGGCCGCCAGCGGTTGTTTTAAGTCGTGACTGGCACGCCGCGCGAAACGCCTTCGCGCTTCAAAGTCGCGTGCTTCCTGGCTTTCCGTGCCGTCTTTTAAGAGCGCCATCCGGGTTCCGCCTTCGGGCCGAATTGAATTGGACCTTACCTTTATGCCCCAGTGTTACACCGGATAAAAGAGTGACGCGGCGCATAAAAGACCGGAGCTTAAGAAAGCGACCATAGAGCCCTATAGGATTTGGCTAAGAAATTCCTGCGTGCGCGGATCTTTGGCGTCTGTAAAAAATGTCGCCGGCGGGCCATGCTCTACGATCACACCACGGTCGGTGAAATAGATATGGTCCGCAATTTCACGGGCAAAGCCCATCTCGTGTGTGACCAGGATGCAGGTCATACCCTCTGATGCGAGATCCTTGATGGTGACCAGCACTTCTTTCACCGTCTCGGGGTCAAGGGCTGCCGTCACCTCATCGAACAGCATAACATCCGGGCGCATCGCAAGCGATCTGGCAATCGCTACACGCTGCTGTTGACCGCCGGAGAGTTCGCCTGGGTAGCTATCCTCCTTGCCCTCAAGCCGCACTTTTCTGATTAAAGCACGCGCGAGCGCCTCGACCTCGGTCTTACCCTCCTTCAAGACTTTCAAGGGCGCCATCATGACGTTCTCTAACGCCGTCTTATGGGGGAAGAGGTTATATTGCTGGAAGACCATCCCAACCTTCTTACGCAGTGCGAGTTTATCCAGTTTGGCTGCGTGAACTTCCTGGCCCTCAACCGTGATCGAGCCGGCCTGAATATCATTTAGGGCGTTGATGCAGCGTATTAGGGTCGATTTTCCCGAGCCAGAGGGCCCGATGATACAAATCACCTCGCCTTTCATCACATCGATTGAGATGCCTTTTAGAACCTCTAGCGAGCCAAAGGATTTATGAACATCCTTTATCGAGATGATCGGTTGGTCGGTTGTCCAGGTCATATCTCAAAACCTTTGGTTCTAGAGCTTAACGGCGAACCTACGCTCTAATGCAATTGTCCAACGTGCGATGGGATAGCAGTAAGCAAAGAAAATCAGCAGGGCGAAGCCGAAGAACGGCACCAGAAGCTCGGGATGATTATCTTCACTCTCCATCGCTTGGCGCGAGAGGGTGATGATCTCCTCCACCCCCAAAAGCGAGCAAAGCGGCGTCGCCATTGTGAGGATCGCATACCAATTCATCCACGGTGGGATCATCCGTTTGGCGCACTGCGGGAGAATAATCTGCCAAAGCGTCTGCTGTCGGCTGAACGCAAGAGCTTCTGAGGCCTCCCACTGTGCCGTTGGAACGGACTGAATGGCGCCGCGTACGACTTCGGAAATATTGGCCATGATCGGCAAAGACAGGCCGAAGACGGCTTTCATCCAATCGGGAATCGGAATGATGACCCCACCGATTTGAATCTCAAACGGAAAGGCCAGCAACACGATAAAGAGCAGCACCAGCCAGGGGGAATTCCTAAAGAGCTGGGTCGTGAACCAGGCAAACCGACGTGTGGTGGGGTTAAGCGAAATTTGGGCTAGCCCTAATACGGCTCCCAACGCCGTCCCGATAACCATCGCCAAGAAGGAAATCAGAACGTTAAAGCTAAAGCCATGCAGAACAAGAAACGGCATCCACCGCCAAAGCGCATCCATCGCCTCGCCATAACTATAGGCTGCATGCGCTGTTAAAGGCCAAAGTAAGATCACCGCAAAAATCACTAGGGGCGTCCAGGGCGGCATGTTCGCAAGCCAGCGTGTAAAGAGCATGGAATCAGGGACCGCGCCCTTCTTCGCATCATAAGGCAAAAGGACGGGCAGATCGCTCGACGCCTCGGTGCTGACACCGGGTATGGGTTTCAAACGCATCGCATTATATCCCATAGCCCGGAATTCTCATCGACCGTTCCCAACGGTGCATGGAAAGCACCAAAATGCCGACGAGGATGATGTAGACGACGAAGAGCAGCAGCATCGTCGGATAGAGCGCGGAGGGATAGTCATTCCAAATCGTCACCGACTGATAGAGCAGCTCAGGCACCGCAATCGCGAAAGCCTGGGTGGTTGTCTTCACAAGATTGACGAGGTTGTTGTTAAGCGCTGGCAGTGAAACGCGAAACGCCAAGGGGAAAACGGTATAGATATATGTCTGCAGGCGCGAGAACCCGAGTGCCTCGGAGGCCTCCTGCGTCGACTGCGGAACCGCCTCGATGCCTGCGCGGAAGATCTCGACATTAAAAGCGCCGGCAAAAAAGGAGAGCGAAATGATCGCCCAGCCAACGTTGGAAACTATTGGAATTTCAAGCCAGCCATCAGGCGAATAGGTTGGCGTGAACTGGCCGAGTGCGAAGTAGAAGAAGAGCAACTGGACCAGCGGCGGCGTGTTCCTGAAGAACTGGATGTAGCCTTGAACGAAATAGCGCACGAACTTCGAAGATGAACCCTGCAGCCAGGCCCCCACCACGCCAATCACCATGCTCAAAATCACGCAAAAGAACGAGAGCTGTAACGTGACTAAGATACCTGTCACCACGCGGTTGAACTCACGTTCTTGATGAAAGAATACGAAATTCCATCGCGGTGCGGCTGCGGCTAAGTCGATAAAGAATTGCTGGAAAGCTTCGATCACCTCGGCGCTACTCCGTCTTTAAGGACAAATCGGTTCGAGAGAAAAAAGAAGACCTAAGGGGCCATCCAATGAGAGACAGCCCCTTTCTAAAATGCAGGCCTACTTCTCAAGCCAATCCTTGAAGCGTTCTTTTTGCTTTTCGAGGAATGCAGTTGGCTGGATACCCCATTTTTGCTCCAGCTCGATCATCCTGCCATCTTGCAGCATGTTGTAGGAAAGCCCCGACATGAAGTGCCCGAAGACGCAGTTCTTTTCCGCCGAAGGAACGGCCAAGCCCCAGGGATTGTCGTCCTCGGAGCTCAGCGGCATTTCGAAATCGTCCCAATTCCCCGATGCGAGGTCGGAGCCGATTGAAGAATCATCGTAGACCCAAGCGATGCACTTCTTATCACGCAGAGCCTGTTTGGCCTCGGCATTGCCGGTAAAGGCAATGACATCCGCGCCGTAACGCTCCGTTACAATCTGATTATAAAAAGCGCCCTGCTTACCACAGACCGGTTTGCCGCGAAGGTCTTCCCAAGCGGAAATATTCAAGGCTTTTGGCGCCATAATATTAGTGCCTGAGGTGTAGTAGTTCGGCTGTACGATCCCGACGATTTGTCGGCGATCCGCACGATCCGACATGGTCGCGATCATCAAGTCGATCTTGCCTTGCTCCAAGAACTGCATGCGTTTCGATTATTGGACACTAACCGTTTCCAGCTCGACCCCCATGGCGTCGGCCACAGCCTGGGCCATATCGACTTCCATGCCAATGATAGCGCCGCTTACATCCCGGTAGCCCCACGGCTTGTAGTCGGCCTTGACGCCAACCACCAATTTGCCGCGGTTCATGACTTTATTCCAAGTATCATTCGTGCACTCAGCCGCCCAGGCAGTACTCGCACTTGCAAAGATTAATACCGCTAGCGAAGCGGTTGCACATTTCTTGCTGACTGACATTTTCTTCCTCCCCATTACCACTTTCTGTATTACCGTTTTCTGTATTACATAGATTAATTCGAATTATTCTAGGTACAGTAGTTCGAAGATCGTTGTTATCCAACAAAAAATGCAACCTTGGCGGCAATGGAAACTTTCGAGGACCTTCCAAACCAGGCCGGTGTCGTCGTTATTGGCGGCGGCGCGATGGGCTGTTCCACCCTTTATCACCTGGCAAAGCTCGGCGTTAGCGATGCGATCCTGTTAGAGCGCAACCAACTGACATCCGGCACAACTTGGCATTCGGCTGCTCAGGTGCGGCAACTACGCTCAACCCGCAATCTCACCCGGCTCATTCAATATAGCGCGAGGCTCTATGAAGAGCTGGAGGCTGAAACCGGCCAGCAAACGGGCTGGTACAAGACCGGCTCGCTCTCGATAGCGACC
>CAXMNO010000148.1:0-6528 GCA_964194655.1 uncultured Acidimicrobiia bacterium | reverse complement strand
CTTTCAGCAAAAGTGTGTGCGGTTTTGCGCTCGCAAAGCGCGCGACAACAATAGTTTAGAGCACATTTAGTGATTCAGAATTTACTAAACGTGCTCTAGGTCTTACCTGAGCATCTGGTTTAACGCCCTTTTTCAGGAGCGTGCTTAATGCATTTGCTACAAGCACAGGCAGGCGCAATTGCCGATGGGTCGGAGGCCATAGATCTCGGCCAGCGAGCAGGCGATATCCTCTTTCTCTCAGCCGCAGATACCGAACTTGCAGCGCTTGCATCTGCTTGGGGCGAAATTCCCGACGGCGAGCTTAGTCTACGCCTTGCCAACCTTATGCAGCTCTCCCACAACCTTTCAGTCGATATCTATGTCGAAAAGATGGTGGCGACGGCAAAGTTCGTCGTCGTGCGTTTATTAGGCGGTGTGAGTTATTGGCCCTACGGTGTGGAACAGATCGCTGCTGTTTGCGGATCCCGGGGCATTCCTTGCGCATTCTTGGCAGGGGACGACCAGCCCGACCCCGAGCTTTACCAACATTCTAACGTATCGAGCGAAGTTTATCACAGGCTTTGGCAATACTGCCTTCATGGCGGTCCTATGAATGCCTGGAATCTATTGGCATACATGCTGGATCTGCTGGAAGTATCAGAGGCACCAAGGTGGATTGAGCCCAGGCCCTTGCTGCGTGCGGGTCTTTATTGGCCTGGCCAAGGCGATCCTGATTTGGAGGAGATCAAGGCCCACTGGAGGCCCGGTGCCCCGGTCGCTGCCATCGTATTCTACCGAGCGCTTTTGCAGGCGAGCAATTTGGGACCCGTCGATGGCTTGGTCCGCGCCTTGCTGGAAGAAGGGGTCAATCCGCTGCCCATCTTCTGTTCTAGTTTGAAAGAGCCCGTTTCGGCGGGGATGGTGGAGAACCTCCTATCGGACGCTGCAGCGAACCTGGTCTTGAATGCAACTGGCTTTGCCGTCTCATCGCCCGGTGGAGAACGTAAGCCATCGCCATTCGACTGCGTGCCCGGTCCCGTGCTGCAGGTCGTTTTTTCCGGTGGCAATCATGCGTTTTGGGAGGCGGAGACACGTGGCCTCTCCGCCCGTGACCTCGCAATGAATGTGGCGCTGCCAGAGGTCGATGGGCGTCTCCTCTCGCGCGCGGTTTCTTTTAAGGCTGAAGGCAGGTTCGATGAGGCAACTCAGTGCTCCATCGTTACTTACCGGGCGGTGGCAGATCGCATTACCTTCGTCGCACGCTTGGCTGCGGCTTGGCTTGAACTACAAGGAAAGCCGGTAGCGGAGCGTAATGTCGCCATTGTGCTAGCGAATTACCCTAACCGCGACGGGCGGTTGGGCAATGGCGTGGGCCTTGATACGCCGGCGGGAACCTGGGAGCTTTTAAGTGCTCTCCAAAATGCTGGGTACGACGTGAATGATATGCCAGTCGATGGACAGGCGCTGATAGAACGTCTCCAAGCTGGCCCGACCAATGATCTTAGCGATCGAAAAGACCGTGAGGCGGGCGAGCGCTATTCCCTCGAAGACTACCGCGATTTCTTCAGTGATCTTCCGAAGGTGGTGCGCGATGGTGTTACGGCACGATGGGGTGATCCAGGCGCCGATCCCTTTGTCGAGGGAGATCACTTCGTCCTCTCAGCTTTCAAGTTGGGTAAAGTCATAATCGGCCTGCAGCCAGCACGCGGTTACAACGTCGACCCAAGCGCGACCTACCACGATCCTGATTTGGTTCCACCACACGGCTATTTTGCTTTTTACGCTTGGCTAAGGCGCGAATGCGCGGTTGATGCCGTTATTCATATGGGAAAACACGGCAACCTCGAATGGCTGCCAGGCAAGGCCGTTGCTCTATCCGAAGCCTGTTTTCCCGAGGCCGTCTTCGGGCCTCTGCCTCATCTTTATCCTTTCATCGTGAACGATCCCGGCGAGGGCACTCAAGCGAAGCGCCGGGCACAAGCCGTGATTATCGATCACCTCACCCCACCGCTCACCCGCGCGGAGAGCTATGGCCCGCTTGCGGAGCTGGAGCTCCTGGTGGATGAGTATTTTGAGGCAGCGGGCCTCGATCCAAGGCGCCTGAAAGTCCTCAAGGCGGAAATTCTAGAACTCACCGAGCGCGTCGGCCTCGACAAGGACTGCGGCATAGTCGGTGAAGACGACCCCGATGCAGCGCTCGGGAAGCTCGACAACTATCTTTGTGAGCTAAAGGAAATGCAGATCAGAGATGGTCTGCATATTTTTGGCCGTTCGCCTGAAGGAGAGCTGCTGGCCGATCTGCTGGTCGCCTTGACCCGTCTCCCGCGTGGTGACGGTAAGGGACGGGGCGCCTCATTGATCCGGGCGCTCGCCATGGATCTCGGGTTGGAGGGATTTGACCCCCTTGATTGTGAAATGGGCGCGCGTTGGTCACTCTCGCGGCCTTCAGCTCTGGAGCGTAAAGGCGTGGGGCCGTGGCGCACCTTTGGCGATACGCTCGAACGTCTGGAACTTTTGGCACGTGATCTGGTGAGCGCTACGCGCGTTCCCGACAACGCTTGGAATGCGACCAACGCCGTCTTAACGGAAGTTCATGAGGTTATCGGACCCGCCGTTGAAAGCTGCGGGCGGGCGGAGATCGCTGGCGCCCTAACGGCATTGGATGGAAAGTTTCTGGAGCCAGGCCCCTCGGGCGCCCCAACGCGCGGGCGTCCGGAGGTTCTGCCAACAGGCCGAAACTTCTACTCAATCGATAATCGCACTGTTCCGACACCAGCAGCCTGGACGCTTGGATGGAAATCGGCATCTCTTTTGATCGAGCGTTACCGCCAAGAAGAGGGCGCCTGGCCGAAGACCTTTGCGCTATCGGCCTGGGGCACTTCAAACATGCGTACAGGCGGCGATGATATCGCGCAAGCGCTGGCTCTGTTGGGTGTACGTCCGACGTGGGAGACGACTTCGCGTCGCGTCACGGGTTTCGAGGTTTTGCCGCTCTCGCTACTGGACCGCCCGCGCGTGGACGTTACACTCAGGATCTCCGGCTTTTTCCGCGATGCCTTTCCAGCGCAAATAGATCTTTTCGATTCGGCCGTGCGCGCGGTTGCAGCATTGGATGAACCTGAGGATATGAACCCGCTCGCAGTGCGCGTGCGCGCCGAGGCTGCGGCAATGCAGCAAGAAGGACTGGATGAAAAGACGGCTTTTACTCGCGCAGGCTTCCGGGTTTTTGGATCGAAGCCAGGCGCCTACGGTGCCGGCCTTCAAGCTTTAATCGACGAGCGCGGCTGGGAAGATGAAGGCGACCTTGCAAGAGCTTATCTCGCGTGGGGCGGTTATGCTTATGGTGCAGGCGCCGAGGGTGTTGCGGAACATGGCCTTTTCGAGCGCCGCTTGGGCGGCGTAGAAGCGGTCATCCACAATCAGGACAACCGGGAGCACGACCTTCTCGATAGCGATGACTACTACCAATTTGAAGGCGGAATGACCGCTGCTGTACGCCATTTATCAAAGCGGCAGCCGCGCATCTACCACAACGACCACTCGCGCCCTGAAAGCCCACGTATCCGCTCGCTAGAAGAGGAGGTTGCCCGTGTCGTGCGCGCGCGCGTCGTCAATCCCAAGTGGATCGCGGGGGTCATGCGCCATGGTTATAAGGGTGCTTTCGAGATGGCCGCGACGGTTGATTACCTCTTTGCCTTTGCCGCGACCGCTCGCGTCGTGGGTGATCATCATTTTGACGCGCTCTATGAAGCATATCTGGGCGATAAGGCAGTCCTCGATTTTCTGGAGGAAAAGAACCCCGCCGCACTTAAAGAAATGGCGGGAAAGTTATTGGAAGCCCTTGATCGAGGACTGTGGCGGCCGCGTTCCAACTCTGCGATGGAGCACTTGCGGGCCTTGACGGTTGAAGCTTTAGCGCGGAAATAAGGCCAGGCCTCGTCACTGCCTGATGCGCCGTGCTAAATTAGAAATCAGACAGAAGGATAACGGGAGGCAATAAGTCGATGGGCGCAAAGGCAGAAATGACGGAAGCTGAAATCAACGAGCGCGCAAACGAAAAAGCCCGCAAACGCAAAGCCGCGCGCGACCGAATGCTCGCAGAAAAGACTGTCGAAAAAGGCCTTCTCATCGTCCATACGGGAAAGGGGAAGGGTAAATCGACTGCCGCCTTTGGGTTGGCCGTACGTGCCATTGGTAACGGTATGAAGGTCGGTATCGTGCAGTTTGTGAAAGGCAAGTGGCAGACGGGTGAGCGTGCCGTCTTGGAGAAGTTCCCTGATCAAGTGACCATTCGAACCATGGGTGAAGGGTTTACCTGGGAAACCCAAGACCGTGCGCGCGATATCAGCGCTGCGAACAACGCTTGGTCTGTGGCCAAGGAGATGATTGAGGCCTGCCGCGGCGACGATCCTGCTTACGATATGATCATCCTTGATGAGATTAATATCGTCCTGCGCTATGACTACCTGCCCTTGTCTGACGTAATCGAGGTGTTAGAAGGTCGCCCAGAAATGCTCCACATCGTGGCCACTGGCCGTAACGCAAAAGACGAATTGATAGAAGCCGCCGACCTCGTGACGGAGATGACCCAAATCAAACACCCGTTCCGCGACCAAAATGTCAAAGCTCAAGTCGGTATTGAATTCTAGTTCGACCTGTCGAAAGGCCCCTTTATGCGCTTCTTCTGGCTCGCGCTTTTCCTTCTCACAATTAGCTGCACAGCCATACGTACAGACCGCGAAGGCGCGCGTGAGTTATCGCGCCCTAGCGATGAGGAAGCCTTTCACTTTGTCGTTTTTGGAGATCGCACAGGTGGTCCGAAAGAAGGGATAAATGTGCTTGCATCCGCGGTCGAAGAAACGAACTTGCTCGACCCTGATTTTGTTATGACCGTGGGCGATCTAGTCCAAGGCTATAATCAAACACCGGAATGGCTAGCGCAAACGCATGAATACAAGGAGACCATGGCCGGTCTCCAAATGCCTTGGTACCCCGTTGCGGGAAACCACGATGTCTACTGGCGCGGTGGCGAGGTACCGCCTGGACAGCACGAGGCCAATTACGAGGAACACTTCGGGCCGCTATGGTACTGGTTTGGGCATAAGAATGCGGCTTTTATCGTTCTCTACACCGATGAAGGCGAAGGCGCATCGAACCGCAAGGGCTTCGGTCTTCCAGAACTCATCCAGATGAGTTCTGGGCAACTTGAGTGGCTGGCAGGGGCTCTTAGCGCCGCTTCCAGTTATGATCAAGTCTTCCTCTTCATGCACCATCCCCGCTGGATTGAGGACTATTACCAGGGCGGAAACTGGGATGAGGTGCACCGGCTACTAGTTGAGTCTGGGAATGTCTCTGCTGTCTTCGCAGGCCATATTCATCGCCAAAGGTATGAAGGAAGGCGCGACGGTATCCTCTATTACACACTGGCAACGGTTGGCGGCGGACTGAGGATGGATGTCCCAGGGAGCGGATCGCAACACCATTTTGACCAAGTAACCGTACGTGAAGGTGGCTTTGAGATTGCTTCTGTTCCAGTGGGAACGCTCTATGATCCAGAAGGCCTAACCCCAGAATTTCTGGAAGATGTAGAGAAAGCGCGTACGCTTCCCATAAAATCACGTACGCCTCAAATCGAATTGGGAGTGGAAGGTGAGGCACGTGGCACACTGAGTTACAGCATCCAGAATACGACCACACGGCCGATAGAACTCTCCTTTCGCATAAAACAAACCCCAGGCGATTGGCTCGTTCGTCCCAGTGAAGATAAGCTTGCCCTTGAGGCAGGCGAAAGCGGCGAAATTGAAATTGACTTAGAGCGCCCGGGCGATGGCTTCCTAACCCCATTCTCAATTCCTCAAGCTGTATTTCAGATCGACTACCTCGCAGCCAGCCGCCGTATTTCCTTACCTGAACGTCACCTATTTATTCCCTTGATGCCGGTCGCATTGCCTTATCCCGTAGGTCCGCCCGCGCAGGAGAAAGCCATGTGGCTTGCAGGCGATGGCTCGGGCCTCTGGATCTCGGATGAGGCACTGGAACTCTCTTCATCGACGTTCACCTTGGAAGCCCGGTTTCAAGCGAACGATCTCTCAGGTGACCGCGTACTTATCGGAAAGTATGACGGTAACGGCTTCGCGCTTATGCTCTCAAACGGGCGCCCACGGTTGGTCGCCAAGCTCGGTGGGAAGCGATTAAACCTGTGGGCCAGCGAGAGTGATAGCGTCGAGGTTGGGCGTTGGTATCATCTTGCCGCAGTTTCCAGCGCGGCGGGGACAGATCTCTATCTCGACGGCCGATTGGTAGGAACGAGCGAGAGAACAGGGCCAATTGCGAAAAATTCTCTCCCGCTCATTATCGGCGGGAATCCCGATCACCAAGGTGCTATTGGAAGTCGCTTCTCCGGTGCAATCGATGAGGTGCGAATTTCGACAACCGCGCGCTACCAGGAAGATGGTTTCACCCCACCGATTCGTCACGAAGCTGACGCAGATACAGCTCTATTGCTCCACCTTGACCGAGACGATGGGCCTTTCGCCCTTGATGCATCAG
>CAXMNO010000147.1:0-6025 GCA_964194655.1 uncultured Acidimicrobiia bacterium | reverse complement strand
CGGGCGCAAAACCGCACACACTTTTGCTGAAAGCGCTCTAGCGCCTGCGAATATTCAATTTTTCCCTAGAAGGAACGTGCTAGGCTGCCTTAGCGAGGCAGTTGAGGCAAATCTATGGATGTCACAACCCCATCGATTAAGTCGATGAAACTCTATGACCAGGTTGAACGCATCTATAACGAACTACGCGCGCGCGGCATTGACGATGAGGCCCCGCTCGGGATCGAAGATCTAATCCCCTTCGACCAGTATCACTACCACGGGACCAAGGCCGTCGATGATGCGATAACCGCGCTCCACCTGACAAGCGCAAGCAAGGTTCTTGAAGTCGGCTCCGGCATTGGGGGACCTGCACGCTATATCGCATCCAAACTGGGCTGCCGTGTTACAGCCTTGGAGCTGCAGGAGGATCTAAACGCCACTGCGCGCGATTTGACCCGGCGCTGCGGACTGCAAGGGCTGGTCGAGCACATAGGCGGAAATATTCTGGATGATCCTTTCCCGCCGGGTCGTTTTTCCGCCCTTATCTCCCTTCTCGTCTTCCTTCATATTCCAGAGCGAGCGCGTCTTTTTACCGCTTGTCTGGAAGTGCTGGAGCCAGGAGGGACCATTTATATCGAAGACTTCACCAAGATCTCAGAGCCTAGTCGCGCTGATTGGCGTGCCTTGGAGGAGAAAGTCTTTTGCAACTACCTGCCAACGCCTGAGGATTATGTCGAAGAACTGCACACCGCCGGATTTAGGGACATAGAGACACGCGATCTGACAAGCTCATGGAAAGCTTTCACAGCCGAGCGCGCAAAGGCATTCCAAGTCACCTATGCCCGCAACGCGGAAATCCACGGGGGCCAGGTGGCAGCCGGCCTCGATGATTTCTATTCCACAGTTGCGGCGCTTTATGTTCGGGGAGTGCTTGGCGGCCTCAGAATCATCGCGCGGAAAAGGCTCTAAGCTAAGGGAAGACAAATCACCACCCCAGCTAAGTAGCCGGATCATTCCACGCGTTTCTGCCTTAGGAAGAAGCAGCTGATGATA
The DNA here is from genome assembly GCA_964194655.1 of uncultured Acidimicrobiia bacterium. Taxonomy (GTDB): domain Bacteria; phylum Pseudomonadota; class Alphaproteobacteria; order Kiloniellales; family Kiloniellaceae; genus JAJFGK01. The sequence continues at coordinate 4,990 of CAXMNO010000147.1, read as the reverse complement.
GCTTCGCTTTAAGTGCGGTTCTAGCCCACACCACACCTTAAGCGAAATGCTTAAATCTGAATCGAGGTGATTTGCCTAGCTGACAACCTTGATGTTTTGGGCGGCCATTTTACCGTTGCGCCCTTCTTCAAGATCGAACTCGACCTGCTGTTCCTCAGCTAAGCTATCAAGACCCGCGTTTTGCAGCGCCGTTATATGTACAAAGACATCTGCTTCACCATCGCTGCGGCTGATAAATCCATAGCCTTTTTGAATATTAAACCACTTTACCGTGCCTTGCATTGATTCCTCCAAAAACCCCGTTTGTGCACTCTAACGCCTTCATTCCAATAGGCAGTAGATAAAAGCGCGGGGAGAATGAAGCCCTAATTTTAGGAACGATGTCAAAAGGTAATACAACCCCGCCACATTTTGACCTCAATGACTCCTGCTTAAGGCTTTAATTTTATTACATTTTATTCCCTTTTAGCGAAATTCAGCCTTGCGTGAAAAATTCATGCACTCGAGCACAAAAAGACGCCAATACATCCGCAATTCTCGATTCGCGACTCCCCCTCCATCGCACGTCGCCTTGGTGGTTGGGTAAGCAAAGAAGTTTGTCTTAGGCGCGGCTTCGATCCTTGGACTTAGTCTGTTATCTGCGCATTGCATTGCAGGGTAAGGGATTTATTTACAACTCGAAGCTAGGTTTTCCCTGTTCGTACAGGGAGTGTGTCATGCCAATCACCCAAGATAACGCCGATATTTTGATCATCAGCGACGGCGCTGGCCGTTGGGATGCACAGGGAGCTTTGCGTGGTGTATTCGCTGTTGCAGATTGGCCGTTGGATGCCACGCTCGATACATCTGGCCCGGATAACATTGTCGAGCGGCCAGTTGTTATCGATGTCGACCTGACAGAAGCTGGTGGATTCAACCGGGTCAAGGCGAAGCTGAAATACCACAAGGCTGGCCGCGTTGCCTTATTGCGCACCCATAACCGGCGGGCGATCTTGCGCGCGCATGAGCTGGGCGCGAAGGACTACCACGTCTATCCGGTGAATGAGGTCGAGCTGTGCTCGGACCTGCAGGCGATGCTCAATCAAGATGCCGAAAGCAGGTGGGAGACGCTGACACAAACCCAACGCACCGCCCTTCGCGTCGGCCTTAAGTGTTTCGAGCGCTGCATGGGGAAAGCGGCCAACGGCAATCCCCTTCCCGTTGAGGCGGTGCGGACGAGTACGCAACACATCTTGGCGGCAACAAAGGATGCCTCGCTCGATGGCTGGATGGATACGCTGCGCCAACACCACAACTACACCTTCCGTCACTCGATGTACGTGACGGGGACAGTTTCCATTTTCGCTCAGTCCATCGGTATTGGCGGGCGCGACCTTGAACACCTGACCGCGGGCGGGCTGCTCCACGATATCGGGAAAGCGCAGATCCCAAATGGCCTTCTCAACAAGGCAGGAACACTGAGTGATGAGGAGTGGGAAATCCTTCGCCAGCACCCAGATAACGCGCGTGCCATTCTCGAAACGGATGTTGGACTGGCCCCCGAAGTGGCCGATATTGCCATCCATCACCACGAGGCACTGGATGGTTCCGGCTATCCTTCAGGCCTTAAAGGCGCCCAGGTCAACGACTTCGTCCGGCTGGTGGCTATCGCGGATGTCTATTCCGCCCTTTCGGATAAGCGGGCCTATAAGCCGGCCTATAGCAAACCTGAGGCGCTTGAAATCATGGAAGGCATGACCAATCAGCTCGACCAGGCGCTATTGATGCCGTTTAAAGAATTTATTCTCGACAGCGCGGGCTAAGACGACCTTCTCGCCTTTACGTCCTCATTGTTACGCAGCCGCAGTGCACTCGGGCTGCAACCAAATTGCCCACGAAACGCGCGGGTCATCGCGCTCGCATCGCCATAGCCGCAGCGCACAGCGATTTCGGAAACGGAAAAATCTGTTTCCTCAACCAGCTTTCGCGCCTGGGTCAATCGCAAGTGCTGATAAACCGTCCTGGGCGACGCACCAAGCTCACGCCAAAAGCGGGCTGCTAAGTCGCGCTGGGTGCGCCCCGCCCGCCTTGCGATTTCAGGTACGGGCAGCGGATTTTCGATATATTCGCGCATCAAGGCCATGGCGCGTACGACCGAGCGTGATTTGGCCGATCTGCTGGCAAACTCGCTCGAGCCTTGGGTTGCTTCATGCATGAAGTGGGAGGCCACATCGACGCGTAGCGCCTCGCCATACCACTGGCCAATTAGGGTCAAGGCCAGCTCAAAGGCTATCATACCGCCCCCGCAGGTGATGCGGTCACGGTCAATGACATAGTGCTCGCGCCGGACGTCCATCTCGGGAAAACGTTCGGCGAAAGGCTCCAAAACCTCCCAATGGATGGTTGCGCCATAGCCTCGCAAAAGGCCTGCTTCTGCTAGCAACCAACTGCCTGTGTCCAAACCGACCAGGATTTTATAGCGCCGGGCAGCCGCCCTCAGTGCTGCGATACATTCGTGCGTCGCATGACGGCGGTAGTCATAGCCTGTGATGATGAAGAGGGCATCGCCCTCCTCCGCGCCGTCAAGCATCGCGTTTGGTGCAACCGGGATGCCGCTGGAGGCAGGCACCGTCTTCCCATCAAGCGTTAGGAAGCGCCATGAAAAAAGCTGCCTCGCCGCAATGGTATTGGCAGCGCGCAACGGCTCCACCGCGTTCGCAAGACAGAGATTGGAAAAGCGCCCAAAAAGCAAAAACGCGACCCTGCGCGATTGTGCTTGCAGATTCGACCAAACTTGCATGATTTTAGACTAAATCCGCACAGTGGCGTCACACAAGTCTCATAGCTTATGTGCCTCACCGCGTGGCGGGAAAGAGGGCTAAACCTGTGGAGAGGAGCACCACACATGCCACTTAGCATGAACAGAGAAGTTTTTATCACCTGCGCGGTGACGGGATCGGGCGGAACCCAAGACAAATCACCGCACGTGCCGCGCACCCCAAAGGACATTGCAGAGAGCGCAATTGATGCCGCAAAGGCTGGTGCCGCAGTCGTCCACTGCCATGTGCGCGACCCGGAAACCGGCGTGCCTTCGCGCAATGTCGAACTTTACCGCGAGGTGACGGAACGCATTCGTGCAGCCGACGTCGATGTCGTCTTGAACCTGACCGCTGGCATGGGCGGTGACTTGGTGACTGGCAGTGTCGAGGCCCCACTCCCGCTCAACGAGAAGGGAACGGATATGGCAGGCGCGACCGAGCGGCTGGACCATATGCGCGCCTGCTTGCCGGAGATTTGCACTCTCGACTGCGGAACGATGAACTTCGCGGAAGCCGACTACGTCATGACCAACACGCCGGGAATGCTGCGCGAATTGGCACGGCAAATCAGCGAAACAGCCGTCCGTACGGAAATCGAGGTTTTCGATACAGGTCACCTTTGGTTTGCCAAGCAGCTGGTGAAGGAAGGTTTGATCCCCGATCCCGTGCTTGTCCAGATATGCATGGGCATCCCCTGGGGCGCGCCTGATGACCTGAATACCTTTATGGCCATGGTGAACAACGTGCCGGAAAACTGGACTTTCTCCGCCTTCTCCATCGGCCGTAACGAAATGCCCTACGCCGCTGCAGCCGTCCTTGCCGGTGGCAACGTCCGCGTTGGGCTTGAGGATAACCTCTACCTCGAGCGCGGTGTGCTTGCGACCAATGCACAGCTGGTTGAGCGTGCGGCCGCCATCGTCACAAACATGGGCGCGAGGGTCTTGAGCCCCGAAGAGGTCCGGCAAAAGCTGGAGCTGACAAAGCAGGCACCCTTAGCCGCTTAAAAGCAACCACCGCTTAAGTCAGATGGCATTATGCCCGAGCCCGTGCGCTAATCACCGGTTCGGGCATTTTGTTATCAGCGGGTGCGCCCCAACAAAACACAACCAAAAAATTAGAAAATCCAGCTAAAAAATAGTGCCTGATCGGCCACGTAACCAAGACGTGATGAAGGCTTGAATTTCACACCTTCAACTTAGGCTCTAGAAAAGACCGGGCTCAGTTATCTTTCAAAACCGGTCGTAATTTTAAAAGCGGCCAGTCAACCGGGGAGTTTCTTACCGTGGAGAGACGGAAAAATTTGCTTTCGACTGCGAGCCTGCGCTCGCTTGTGATCACCAGTGTCGCTGTTGCAAGTCTTGGCGTGATGAGTGCTTGCGCCAACACCGCCCAACATGGTGGCGCTGCAGCAAACCCACCGGCAGCGGCGTGCAATCCTTGCAACCCCTGTGCGGCGGCGGCTTGTAACCCTTGTGCGGCGGCGTGCAATCCTTGCGCAGCAGCTTGTAACCCCTGTGCGGCAGCGTGCAATCCTTGCGCAGCAGCGTGTAACCCCTGTGCGGCGGCGTGCAATCCTTGTGCAGCAGCTTGTAACCCCTGTGCGGCGGCGTGCAATCCTTGTGCGGCGGCTTGCAATCCCTGCAATCCTTGTGCGGCCTATAACCCCTGTGCTGCCCATGAAATCGTGAGCGGTCATTTCTATGACGGCCCGCATGCGCCAGGCCACAAGGTCAGTGGCGAAGCGACGGTAGTGAAGGATGCCGATGGTCACTATTATCTGAACTTCACACATTTCGTTTCCGACGAGGGACCGGACGTCCAGATTATCTTGACCCCGGCCAAGTCTCCGAAAACGGACCATGCGGTTAAGGATGCCGGCTACATCACCATTGCGGCCCGCAAATCGCTGACCGGTGATCAATCTTACCGTCTGCCAGACGACTTCGATCCGCATAATTACCATTCGGTTGGTATCTGGTGCGAGAAATTCGGCGTCCTCTTTGGTGCCGCTGAATTGAAAAAAGGCTAAGCCATAAAGAGGCGCTGAGGCGTCTTTAGGCGGGAGAATTTTTCACCCGCCGAACGAACGAGAGGCCGGACCTGCTAAGCGGGTTCGGCCTTTTCTTTTTATGTCCAAATCCTCTGTTGGCTTTTCATGCGGTCTTCAGGTTAAGCTCCGACATCTTTCCACA
>CAXMNO010000146.1:0-4965 GCA_964194655.1 uncultured Acidimicrobiia bacterium | reverse complement strand
CGAATTTCTGCTGAATTTTAGAACCCGCAACTCGTCACGCATGAAGCCGTGCAGTCTAGGCTCACGCACCCGCTGGGGATTCTATTATTCCTCGGGGGGTTTTCGCCGATCTTCCCCTTTGTACTCCCTTTGATGGCGCCTACGGTCGGGGCCAAAATAGACTTCGGTCTTAACAAAGGGGCGCGGGCGTTCGACAAGCATGGAAATACGATTGTAGAGCGTCTCGACCGAGATCGGCTTGGCCAGCACCTCAGTCACGCCACTGTCGCGCGCTTTGATTACTTCTTGCGCTTCGGCATAGGCCGTTAGAAGTATGATCGGAATGTAGGGATTGGGGCTATCTTCGCTTTTGCGAATCCACTCAACAAAATCGAGGCCGCTTTCAGGCTCCATCTGCCAGTCGGTGATGACGATATCTGGCAAAGTCCGGCGCATCTCCTCACGCGCCTCAGCCACTGTCTCGCAACAAGTGATGGCCTTAATGCGCATCGCGGTGACGATCTGGCGGAGAAGCGCATGCATAGGCCGGCTGTCATCGACAACCAAAAGCGACATGTGCTCAAAATTCAGATGACTCCCCAAGACCCCCTCCTAAGCCGATCTGATTTCTATTGGGGCTTTATCACTACCTAACGCACTATGTAACGTTGTATTTTCCCAAAAATGAAACAATAAATTGTTAATAGAGAATGTGGGCACAGCCCGCCTGGCATCCGTATTTTGCCCTGGTGTGGCTGATTTTCGGGTGAATTTAGGAACGGTATCAAGGTGGAAAGAGTGCCGCTGCAAAAAAGAAAAGGGTCCGCCACCGATAAGGTGCAGACCCCTGTTCTTTCGATAGTCCGTCCCCAGGGCGAGCAAATCGCCCGGGAACGATCACGCTTCTTGCTTATGGCGTCGCGGTGTCAAGCTCGGAAGCAACAGTGTTAAACATGCCGCTCAAGGAGTTACCCAAAGCACCCATGGCGGCGATGGCCGCGATGGAAACGAGAGCAGCGATCAAACCATATTCGATGGCCGTCGCACCAGATTCGTCACGAAGAAATTTTGTTAACATGATTAAGTTCCGTCCCAGCATTGTTGAGGTAGGGGAAACTTACCCGCCAAGCGTTTAAAAAACGTAAAATTATGGCGGGCATTTTATCTAATAATAATGCGGACGAGACTTAGTATTAGTTATAGAAACCAGTAAAATATAATGATAATTCTAAGATATACTCATTTATAATAAAATTTTAAACAGTTTTTATAGGACATTATTTTGCCATATTTTGCCTTTTTTCTACAATTTCAATAAAACCTCTAATGGAGAAGGAGAAATACCCTAAACTATACTTTCCCAAGCCGTTCTTCTTTGACATTCATCGATATGACCAGGGCGAGTCTCTTGTTGAAGACATCGAGACGTTTGACGCCTTTGGCAGGCAGAGGAATGCGCTGGGCAATACAATACGCAATCACCGCCGAACGTAGTTCCTTACCGCCAAGCTCAATGGAAATGGGGGTGCCACCGCCATCGGGCGCGATTTTGCCGCGAACCATCGGCTCTGGGTCGCTCGCAATTTTCAGCCCGAGAACAGCACCGCTGGGCAATTTTGCCGCCTGACGTTTGGCATGCATCGCAAGTATGCGAACCAATTCGCCATTGTTGAAAAAAATATGACGGAACTCGGCGCTCATCTTATAACTATCCTTCATTTATTCTCAGCGCGTTTTAGGCCTCGTGGACGGCCCCTTAGCTTTCTATAGAACACCGCTGAAAAGCAATATTAACCACTGCTTTAAACTACTTCCTATAGTCTTAGAGCTGCAGTTTCAAAAACTTCCTGAACAGTGCTTGCGTTCTTCTGATCTACGAAGTGCTTATCCAATAGCGCAGTGACAATGAGCGGTCGAGCTTAATTCAGAACACTTCCCAAGGGCCGCTGATTAGATATACTTGGCAAAATATCTATTGCCTTATATCTTTAGTTGCCGGTAACCGTTGGGACGATCCATGCTGGAAAATGAGACGAATCGTCAGTGGGAATCGATCGATGATATCGAACGATCCTACGATTTATCCGAGGCAGACGGCGACTTACACGAAATCCGTAAGATCTTGCGCGGGAAGCTGAAAGATGTTCACCCAGACGCCAACGAGGGGCATTTCGGGTCCGATGGCGACGAAACCGAATTTCACAGAATAAAATCTGCGATAGAATTCGTAGATCGCGATCTAATGAAAGGTCTTCCTGCTCATAATCAAAGCGCCATGATAGTCGCGACCGAATTTTCAGAAGCCCTGGTTAGCTCCTTTACCGAGGCACGCAGTCAGGACCGCGACCTCGAACGCGTGCGCCAGCTTCAAGGAAAACAGCTCCAGACGAGCGATGAGTTGGCGCAAGAGGTTCGCAAGAAGTACCGCTTCTTTAAGATCGTTGCCGCCGTTATTGCCTTATTTTCAGGCCTCTTGACGTTTTTCCCAGATAAGTTTGCGAGCCACCCCGTCTACCTCGCCTTTGCGGAATTTGTCGAGAAACTCGATTTCACCTTGGGCGTCTTGTTCTTGTACCTCTTTCTCGCGAGCGGCGTTGCCATTGTTTACCTCTGGTGGGAGGAGCAGCGTGAGCTGAAACGCAAAAAGGAATGCTTGAGCGATAAGGGCATCGCCGACCTCGTGAAGTCAAAAGCCTTCGAATCGCGCCTAGGCCCGCTTGGCAAGTTTACCCGCGCCGATCTCATCGATGCCTTGGAAGAGCAACGGGTTTCGCGCGATCAAAATACGTTAAACGAAATCGCGGGCCTGATTATCGATAAGCTCGTGCTGCGTGGTGCGGCCAAGAGGGTCGATAAGCCCTCGCTCAATGAGATCTACGAGATGGATTTCGGGATTTATCTCGAGATACGTCCCGATAAAGTCTGAGATATCCCGCATTCCCGGGTCTGACTATCCCTCTTCGACCAGGCGAGCGAAATAGAGATTAATCCGCTCGATCGCCGCACGGTTTTCCCGAACCAGCTTCTGCCAGAGAATATCCATATTGGCTTTGACCTGCGTTTCACCGGCCAGGAAAGCGCGCCCGTACCAGATATAGGCTTGCTCAGGATCGCGAGGCACCCCTTGGCCTTGGCTATAGAGGAAGCCCATGATCTCCATCGCTTGCGGATCTTGCAGTCTTTCTGCGCGTCGGCGGATAAACGCAGCTTCCTCCACATTGAACGCTGTCACGTCACCGCGCCCTAGCATGCGCAGCCAGCGGGCATCGTCTTCGGAAAAGCGTGGGCCGTAGAGTTCTGATTCGGCTGGAGGACGCACGAAAATTGGCGCTTCAGCTTCGCTGCACCAATCCGGGCGCCGCTGGGCATAGGAGCAAACATAAGCCTGCATTTCCGGCGTGGCGTCGCGCCAAAGCTCATGCTGCCAAGGTGAAAAGGCATCGGGACCCGCTGGCTCCACCTGCTCGAACGCTGGCGGGCTCACCTCCTCTTCAGCCTTGGAAGCCGCCGCATGCGCTATAAGCAGCACGCCCGCCAAGCCAATCGAATAGTATTTTCTGTCAAACCCGCAGATCATCGAAGCATTTTAGGCCTGGATTGGTTAATAGGGCGTTTGCTCCCGCGGGGGAAGCTCAGGTCACTCCAGAGAGGTCGCCTTTAATCCTGGTCGCGTTTGATGACTTCCGTGATCTCGATCGCAATACGGTCCTGCACCACAACGATTTCACCGCGGGCAACGAGAACATCGTTGACCTTGATGTCGATTTGATCGCCAAGCCCGGTATCAAGCTCAACCACGGCCCCGCGTCCCATGCGCAAGAGCTGACTTACCGGCATCGCAGCCGTGCCTAAAATGGCATAAGCGTCGATTTCTACTTCATGAACAGCGGGAACACGCCCGCCTTCGCCTTTTGCCCTCGTCACGGATGCCCTTTCCCCCTTGCCAGATTTTCCCTGGTCAGATTCTTCGTCTTCAAGCATGGATTCCCACTCGGCTAAGGCCGCATCATCGCCCGACGATGGGCTTTTTGCGTCTCCAGCAGAAGTCTGACCGTTTTCTTCGGTGTTTTCGGTCAAGCTTTCGTCTTTATTACCTTGTTGTTCTTCGTCGGGGCTTTCGATCATCGGATTTCATCCTCGATTTACCCACTTTGGCCAACGCTGATAATTTATTTACCATACCTGATGATTAAGAAGATCCTAAGCTCGGGCCAAAAAATACTCAGCCTAGCTTTTCATAGCCCCCAAATTACGAAGATCCGGCAACGGCCTCATACAGTCGTCGATTTTAGCAAGTGCGCCTTCCAACGCTGCTGCGGTGGCGAGAAGCTCATGATCACGCCCATAACGGCCAACAAGCTGAATTCCAAAGGGAAGCCCCTTCTCGTCACGCCCGCACGGCAAGATGACGGCCGGGTGCCCAAGCAACGAAACACCATAGGAAATCGCGACCCAGGAGATATAAGTCTCCATCTCTTTACCCTCGACGATGTCGGGGTAGAGCTTCCCTTTTGGATAGGGTTGGGTCGATATAGCCGGTGTGATCAAGATATCGTAGTTCCCCATAAATTCCTGGAAGCGGCGGAAATTTGCCGCTTGATCCTTCAGCGCCAAAGCAACATCGAGCGCCGAATACTTAAGCCCCAACTTCGTATTGGCGGTCACATTAGGGCCGACCACGCCCGGTGTCGCCTGCAGACGGTCATGGTTCTTAGCCAGATAGCCAACCGCCCGCAGCACTTGGAAAATTCGGTCGATGTCTTCAAGGGGTGGCGTTTCATAGTCACTTTCCGCAAATAAGCCACCAAAGGCGCGAACACGCGTATCGAAAAGATCGCGGACCGGCTGATCGATAGGCGCAAAGCCCAGATCCTGACTGAAGGCTACTTTTAGGTGGCTTAAGTCAACGCGAGGCAACGCCGTAAAATCAGGCCGCGCGCCTGGCCAGGAAAGGGCATCGCCCGGACGTTCCCCCACTTGTGCGGA